>JAADHZ010000036.1 GCA_013151575.1 Gammaproteobacteria bacterium | reverse complement strand
CAGCGCTGGCCAATGGCATCGTTATCGAACATGCCTGCGAAAAATCCTGCGCCTGCACCACCTGTCACGTCATCATTCGTGAGGGTTTTGATACGTTGAAAGGATCCACCGAGGAAGAAGATGACCTGCTCGACAAAGCCTGGGGTCTGGAGCCGGATTCGCGCCTCAGTTGTCAGGCCCTAGTGGGTACCGAAGATTTGGTGGTGGAAATCCCCAAATACACCATCAACATGGTGTCTGAAAATCATTAACAATCTGTAAAACCGTCGGGAATGTGAGAAAAAACCATGAGCCTGAAATGGACGGACAGCCTGGAAATCGCCATAGAACTGGATGAAGCCCACCCCGAAGCCGATCCCCAGCACATCAATTTCGTAGACTTGCGCGATTGGATCATGAGGCTGGACGGCTTCGATGATATCCCCGAACATTGCGGGGAGCGCATTCTTGAAGGTGTGCAACAGGCCTGGATCGAAGAGCGAGAGTAGTCGTCTTCCCGCATTAGCTGAAGCCGGTTCTTCGTGAACAGGCAGCCCCAATAAATTTTAGGGGTTCCCCCCATTCTCCCGTATAATCGAGAGTTCGCGTGTGCCTGTGTATCGGGCACAAATTAGCGCAGATAAACACACTTCATCAATGATCACTGGAGCTTTACACGCATGGCCACCGAAAAAACCTTTTCCATTGTTAAACCTGACGCTGTCGCCAAGAATCACATCGGCGAAATTTATGCCCGTTTCGAAAAGGCCGGCCTGAAAATCGTAGCCTCCAAAATGTTGCAGTTGTCCCGTGAACAAGCGGAAGGTTTTTACGCTGTACACAAAGAACGTCCCTTCTTCAATGACCTGGTGTCTTTCATGATTTCTGGCCCGGTGATGGTGCAGGTGCTGGAAGGCGAGGGCGCCATTCTCAAGAATCGTGACGTTATGGGTGCCACTAACCCGGCCGAGGCCGAGGCGGGCACCATCCGCGCGGATTTCGCCAGTTCTATCGACGAAAACGCTGTGCACGGTTCCGATGCCCCGGAGACCGCTGCGGAAGAGATCAAGTTCTTCTTTTCCGATGACGAGCTTTGCACCCGCACGCGTTAACCCACTTTAAGGCGCACAACACGTCGTACTGATGTCAACCAAAGTCAACCTGCTGAACCTGAATCGCGCCGACATGGAGGCCTTTTTCATCACGCACGGTGAAAAACCCTTCCGTGCCAAGCAGGTGTTGCAGTGGCTGCATCAGTACGGCGTTGCTGATATTGACGCCATGACCAATCTCAGCAAAATTTTGCGCGCCAAGCTCAAGGATATCGCTGAGATTCGTGTGCCAGAGGTGGTGGTGGATCAAGCTTCCACAGACGGCACCCACAAGTGGGTGTTGCGCCTCGACAGCGGCAATTCAGTGGAGACCGTTTTTATTCCCGAGCGGGGGCGGGGCACATTGTGCGTGTCGTCACAGGTAGGCTGTGCGCTGGAGTGCTCGTTTTGCTCCACTGCGCGGCAGGGCTTTAACCGCAACTTGACGGTGGCCGAAATCATCGGCCAGATGTGGGTGGCCAACAAAGCCCTGGGCCGTGACCCTTTCTCACGGGGAAGGGAACAACGCATTGTCTCCAACGTGGTATTTATGGGCATGGGCGAACCCCTGCTCAATTTTGACGCCACGGTGGGCGCCATCGACATCCTGATGGATGATTTCGGTTACGGCTTGTCGAAGCGGCGGGTCACCGTGAGCACCTCGGGCGTGGTGCCTGCGCTGGACCGGCTCAAGCAGGTCAGCGACGTGGCCCTGGCTCTGTCGTTGCACGCGCCGGACGACGCCCTGCGCAACGAGCTGGTGCCGCTCAATAAAAAATACCCCATTCGTGACGTGCTGGATGCTTGCAAGCGTTACATCGCTGGTGACACCCGGCGGCGCATCACCATGGAATACGTAATGCTTGACGGCGTTAACGACAGCCCGGCGCAGGCGCGGGCGCTGGTGAACACCCTGCGCGGGGTTCCCGCCAAGGTCAATCTGATTCCATTCAATCCCTTTCCCGAAACCCAGTATCGTCGTTCCAGTGATGCCAATATTGACCGTTTTCGGGACATCCTGAAAAAGGCTGGCCTCATTGCCATGACACGTAAAACCCGCGGTGACGACATCGACGCCGCCTGCGGGCAGCTAGTGGGAAAAGTGAATGACCGGACCCGACGTACTCAGCAGCATGTGGTGCTGAGCGGGTCATAAAAAAGCTGAACAAAAAGACTTCTGGAACAATAAATTGCGAGTTAATACATATCAGGAACGTGTGATGCACAGGCTGCTATTGATTGTTTGGCTGAGTTTTTGGATGCAGGGCTGCGCCAGCGTTCAGGAACAAAAGGCGCAAATGAAAGCGGCGGATACCAACATGCGCCTGGGTGTGGGTTATCTGCAACAGGGGCGGATCGACGACGCACTAGAGAAACTTAAAAAAGCATTGGCGGCGGAACCCGATTTTGTTAAAGCGCACAGCGCCATTGCGCTGGTTTACGAACGATTGGGCGAGCGTGATAATGCCGAGGAACATTTTTTGGAAGCGCTGGAGCTGGGGCCCGGCGACGGACGCATCCACAATAATTATGCGGCGTTCCTGTGCCGTTCCGGCAGGCCCGTGGAGGCCGAACCGCATTTTTTACAGGCCATCCGTAGCCGCGGTTATCGCACGCCGGAACGCGCGCTGGAGAATCTCGGTGTGTGCGCCATGCACATCCCGGATTACGAAAAGGCCGAAATCTATTTACGTAAAGCCTTGCAAATGAATCCAAAACTTCCCGATGCTTTGCTACAAATGGCACACTTGAGCGTGGAAAAAAAGCGGTTTATGTCGGGGCGTGCCTATCTGCAACGCCTTCGGGAAGTAACGGATCTCAGCCCCGATGCACTCTGGTTAGGGGTGCTGGTTGAAAAAAAACTGGGTGACAGTGCTGCTGTCAGACAGTACGAAATTCAGCTGCGCAAAAAATATCCTGATTCCAACGAGGCGCGCGAACTGATGAAAACCCTGCCCGCCGCAGGAGGTGCAGTGCAGTGACGACGGACCGGGACCAATCGGCAGATACTGCCGAGCAAGACGCTGTGCTGACGCCCGGCGAGCGGCTGAAACAAGCCCGTGAAGTACTTGATTTGAGTAGCCAGGCGGTTTCGGAGCAATTGTATCTGGATTTGCGTGTTATCGAGGCACTGGAGCGTGGCGAGTTGGAAAACATCGGTGCCCCGGTGTTTGTGAATGGATACTTGCGAGCCTACGCTCGCCTGGTAGGGCTGCCCGAAGCGGACATTGTTAGTGGCTGCACGGGCGAGCCCGCAACGCAGGCGCCTGTTGTGGAACCTTGTGGGATTTCGGCGACTCGGGACTACGGCAGAGTCCCACTCGGTTTGTCCGCCCGCATGTCGGTGCGAGGTCGTGGCCGAAACGGCGCGCGTACTTTCATTATCGCTGCCGTGGTGCCTGTTCTGCTCTTTGGAGTGTACGGGCTCTGGAAGGGTGACGCACCGTCACAACCGGAACAGGTCAGCATTGACCCGCAAAATGACGCAATTAACATTGGGAAACTCGCCCTGCCTGAATTGGACTCCCGCGCAAAAATGTCGACTGGTGTGGAGCCATTAGCCAGCGAAGAGCCTTCAGCCAGCGAAGGACCTTCAGCCAGTGAAAAGCCTTCGATCGACAACGAGCCAGCCAGACCCACGATTGCCCAAGGCGACACCGGCTCGGACATGGCAAATGATTCGCATGATGTCGGCATCGCCGACCCCGCAATGGCCCGGCTGGAGCTGGAGTTTAGCGAGGATTCCTGGATCGAAATCACCGACGCACGAGGCAAGCGCCTGATGTTTCACCTGGGCAAGGCGGGCACCCGGCCGACTGTTCGCGGTGTGCCGCCGTTTGAGGTGAAGCTGGGCTACCTGCCCGGTGTGCGGGTGATTTACAATGGTGAATTTTATGATTTGTCGCGTTTTGAGGGGCGGCGGCAGGCACGCTTTCGGGTCGGAGCCCGTGGCGATAATTAGGGCCAACTCAACATAGAAAAAACATGATGAAAAAACCTGATTACCAACACATTACGCGTCGCAAGTCCCGGCAGATTCATGTTGGCAACGTGCCGGTGGGGGGCGATGCTCCGGTCACCGTGCAAAGCATGACCAACACCGAGACCACCGATGTGGCGGCAACCGTAGCGCAGATCACCGCACTGGAAAACGCGGGCGTGGATATCGTGCGGGTATCGGTGCCCAGCATGGAGGCCGCCGAGGCCTTCGGCGAAATCCGCAAGCAGGTCAACGTGCCGCTGATCAGCGACATCCACTTCGATTATAAAATTGCTCTGCGAGTGGCGGAGCTGGGAGTGGATTGCCTACGCATCAACCCCGGCAACATCGGCCGCGAAGATCGCGTGCAGGCCGTAGTGTCGGCCGCGCGTGATAACGGCATCCCCATTCGCATTGGCGTGAACGCCGGTTCGCTGGAAAAAGACCTGCAAAAAAAATACCGAGAACCCACGCCGGAGGCGCTGGTGGAATCCGCCATGCGCCACATCGACATGCTGGACCGTCTCGATTTTCAGGATTTCAAGGTCAGCCTCAAGGCCTCCGACGTGTTCATGACGGTGGCTGCTTATCGCAAACTGGCCAGCCAGATTGAACAGCCCCTGCACCTGGGCATCACCGAGGCCGGGGGTGCGCGCGCCGGGGCGGTGAAATCCGCCATCGGCTTGGGCATGTTGCTGGCGGAAGGCATCGGCGACACTATTCGAGTCTCATTGGCGGCGGACCCCGTGCAGGAAGTGAAAGTGGGCTTCGATATTCTCAAAAGCCTGCACATTCGCAGCAAAGGCATTAATCTCATCGCCTGCCCATCCTGCTCACGGCAACAGTTTGACGTGGTGTCCACGGTGAATGCGCTGGAAGAACGGCTGGAAGATATTCTCGAACCCTTGACCGTAGCGGTCATCGGTTGTGTGGTGAACGGCCCGGGCGAGGCCCGCGAGGCCGACATCGGGCTTACCGGCGGCATGCCCAATCTGCTTTACATCGGAGGCAAACCGGACCATAAAGTGGAAGACGGCGAGCTACTGGATGAACTGGAACGGGCGATTCGCGCCGAGGTGAAGAATCGCGGCGAGGGCATTTCTGAATAACGATCGGCCCCTGTCAGCTGAATATGGCGTTAGCATTTTAAGGAAAATATGATGACGATTTCAGCGGGAGGAATAAAAGAGCTTTGTAATAATTGGTGCCAAGCTGTTCAACAGCCTGAGGGCGGATTCGCGATAGGTGGTCAATCCGAACAATATAGATTATTAAGAAATGGTATTCAGTTTCATGATCTAGATTTTGAGCAGCTAGTTGCAGCAATTGATGGTCTTACGAAGGTTTTACTGTTGCCTGGATTAAATACCGTGGTAGATCAAGATCACTTTGGTCTATGGTC
>JAADHZ010000152.1 GCA_013151575.1 Gammaproteobacteria bacterium | reverse complement strand
TACCTGCTGGTGGACGAATATCAGGACACTAACGCCGCCCAATACCGGCTGGTGCAGCAGCTTGTGGGAGTGCGCGGCGCGCTCACCGTGGTGGGTGACGACGACCAGTCCATCTACGCTTGGCGCGGCGCCCAGCCGGAAAATTTGGCCCTGCTGAAGGACGATTTCCCCACCCTCAAGGTCATCAAACTGGAGCAAAATTACCGCTCCAGCGGGCGCATCCTGAAGGCCGCCAACCAGCTGATCGGCAACAATCCCCACGTGTTCGAGAAACGCCTGTGGAGCGAGCTAGGTTATGGTGATCCACTGAAAGTGATTCGCGCCCGCAACGAAGAGCATGAGGCCGAGCAGGTGGTATCACGTTTGCTGGCGCACAAATTCCAGGCCGGTGGCAAGCACAGCGATTATGCGATCCTGTATCGCGGCAACCATCAGTCGCGGTTGTTCGAGCGTAATCTGCGGGAGAACCAGATTCCGTACCGCATCTCCGGCGGTACCTCGTTTTTTGCCTATCAGGAAGTAAAGGACATCATGGCTTACCTGAAACTGCTGGTGAACGACGACGACAATAACGCCTTCGTGCGCGTGGTGAACACGCCACGCCGCGAGATTGGCCCCGCGACCCTGGAAAAACTCGCCGCCTATGCCACTGAGCGCGGCGAAACCCTGTGTGCCGCCGCCTACGAGCTGGGGCTAGAGAGCGTATTGCCCGAGCGCGCAGTGAACAACCTGCGTCAGTTCGTGGAATGGTTAGCGGCCAAGTCCGACCAGGCCCAGCATGGTGATCCGGTGGAAACGGTGAAGGACGTCATCCGGGAAATTCGTTACGAAGACTGGCTGCTGGACACCAGCAAAGATCCCAAGGCTGCCGAGCGCCGAATGGGAAATGTGCACGAGCTGGTAGACTGGCTGGGACGCATGGCCGAAAAAGAAGGTGGTGATGCGTCACTGTCTGACCTGGTGTCGAAGATGATGCTGATGGACATCCTCAGCCGCCAGGAAGAAGAAGCACGCGATGACTGCGTGTCGCTGATGACCCTACACGCCGCCAAGGGCCTGGAATTTCCCCACGTATTCGTGGTGGGCATGGAAGAGTTGCTGCTGCCGCACCATGCCAGTTTGGAGGCGGACGACATCGAAGAAGAGCGCCGCCTAGCCTACGTCGGCATTACTCGCGCGCAGAAGACTCTGACCTTCAGCATGGCCACGCGCCGCCGCAAACACGGCGAAGTGGTGGACTGCGAGCCCAGTCGTTTCCTCGCCGAGTTGCCGGAGGACGACCTGGTTTGGGAGGGTGAGGGTCAGGAAGTGGATCCAGTGGAACGCCAAACCCGAGGCCGTGCCCATCTTGCCAATCTGCGTGATATGCTCGGGTGACATTTCAGCAGCCCGGGTGAATACCTCGCAGCAAGCTGCGAGGTATTTTTTTCGCACGACTACTTGCGTGTGCCGGGGCCATTCCAGGGGATACCGTTACTCATGTAGGTGAGGAAGTATTCCAGGTTACGATACTGGCGGCTCTGCGCTTTGAAAGGTAAGGCGCGGACCTGCTTGTTACAGCCGCTGAAGCGGCGGTGAACCGTGCCCAAACTGCCCCACTTGGAACGATAAACCGGAAAGTGGGACAGTTGCCCCAGAGCGGGCGACAAAAGATCCGCACGAATTTTGTTGCCAGCGTTGTCCACGTGGCAATGCGCGCAAGACATGTTCAGCTGGCCACGGCGCGCGTAATAAAAGTGTTTACCATCTTCGTAGGCATCTCTTGCCCGCTGGTCGAAAGGGATCTTGATGTTGATGACTTGGCCGCGAGTGGTGCTTGCCATGTAGGCCACAATGGAGGCTATTTTACCTTTCTTGTATTTCAGTGGTGGCTCACCATTTTTGGTGCGGCACTCGTTAATGGCTGATTCAGTCGTTTCTACCTGACCTTTTTCAATGTCGTAGTAGGGGTAATCGCCTTTGATACCGATGCCGCTGTTGCGAAAACAGCTCGCATAGGTTTTACCATTGTTGAAGGGCGTCTCGAACAACTCTTTACCTTCATCAATGGCGAATTCGTACGGAGGAAACTCCTCGATGGCCTCCCATTGTTCGCGGGAGCCGGTGTCGATGGCATACACGCCGTTAGCGAATTCTTCCAGAGGAACATTTGGGAAACGCTCCAGAAAATATCCGCGAAAGGCTTTAAGATCTTCCGCAGGTGATGCCTGACTAACCAGCGGCATGAAGCCAAAGGCACTAACCGCCGCGGTAATCAAAAGCAATTTTTTCATCGTTACTCCTCCATCCATTGTTGTCGTGGCTGCATTAATTCTGCGCAGCGGGCAACAGCATTTCTTTTGTGTTAGCCGGTGGTTAGTCAATATTGGCTTCAGCGGACGCGCTTCCACCTTTGTTGTCAGACCAACTAATTTTGATTGTGTCACCCTTCATTCCACCCTTGAATTTAAATGAAAGATACGGGTTTTTAGACACCGCCACACCCCACGATGCAACAAGTACTTTATTTCCCTTGTGTTCACAGATGACTTCCTGAATGAAGTATGCAGGAATTTTTCCGCCGCTTTTTTTATTTTCCCGCAAGCCGGTTTCCATTGGATGGCTCATTATCGTTTTGATTTCCGCCACATCACCTTTCATTTTGGCGCGGATTCGGATTCTTTTCTTGGCCATTCTATTTGTCCTTTCAACGGTTAATTGCGTAACTCATTACGCAACACGATGCAGTCGCTGCGGTTAACCGCCGCAGCCGCCGATGGTGACTTTCACGGTTTTCCGGGCGCTGAGCAACTTACCACCGGATTTGACGATCGCGATGAGGTTGGAGGTCTTACGCATCTTCACTCGAGTGGACACAAATCCCAGGGTTTCGCTACCGAACGCAAAGCTACACGCCAGAGGAGAGGGGTTTTTTTCAATGAATACGGAGATGGATTCAGCGGGCATGCCGGTGGACACGGTGATGGGCACCACCGCGCCATTCTCCGCGATGTCCGGAGCCTTGATTTTTATATCACCACTCTCAGCAAGGTTAACCGATCCCAGTAGGGCGTCTACTGCATCATCGACAGTGTTGGCATCGAAAGCTGATTTTGGCCAGGCAGCCAGCACCATGCGCGGCGCCAGCAGGCCTGCACTCGCTGCAACGCCAATCACACCACTGGTCACTGTGCCTTTTAGGAAGGTTCTGCGTTTCATGTTCTGGTTTCTCCTTCTGATTCTGGCTTTTTAAACCTTTCTGTTTTCAGGCCATCTACAGG
>JAADHZ010000135.1 GCA_013151575.1 Gammaproteobacteria bacterium | reverse complement strand
GTCTTCTCTGCACGACGGTACGGCAGAGCCTATTTGAGTCTCACCGCCAGAGGCGGTGGTTTACCTAAATTGAATAAGAGAACCTACAACGGGTAGTTTTATATTCTGCCATGACGGAAGAGCTCCAGATAGGGAGTTTGCAGTTGGTGACCAAGTTCTTGTTCATCCATGCTACTGGATCGCCCTAAATTGCACAAAAACTGACTTAGGGCCCACGCAAGCCGAAGAAATTTACGACGAATATGACATAGCAGTGTCATCCGAAACGCCAGCTATCCGGAACAACAAGATTAAGTCGCTCATATCTGAACTTGACGCAATACCTGAAGGACAACCGGGCTCAAAAACATTTGAAGATTGGTGTCACAAAGCAATAAGAATTTGCTTTGCAAAAGGTCTTAGAAATGTGGAGTTAAAAGCAAACAAACTTGCCAAGTCACGGAGGGATGTTGTTGCAACAAACCTTGGCGAAGGAGATGTTTGGCGGAGAATATATGACGATTACGGAACACGGCAGGTCACCTTTGAGGTAAAAAACTACAAAGATCTCAAAGCCTCGGACTATCAACAGATTCAATCATATCTCACAGGGGAGTATGGACGGCTTGCATTTGCCATAACTCGGGATGATTCAGTTGATTTGTATGCTAATAGGGATGTCGAATGGGTTCGGGATATTTATGCAAATCACAATGCTCTTATCATCAAATTAACCGCGAAATATATCTGCAAGTTACTACACAAGCTTCGCTCTCCTCAAAAACACGATGATGTAAACAATGCAATTCATCAACTACTGGATACATACACAAGACTTTATATTACTGGGCAGACAGCAACTGCTAAAAAACGCAAAAAGAAAGGCAAAAAGAAGAAGGCCCGGTAAAGGGGTCAGTTTTCGCATTGTAATATGGTCCAGAAAGGGCTTGAGCACAGCAGCACCGCGTTTGATACGCTGGATCGTCCCGTCAACCGGTTTGATAGTGCAAGTTTTGCCACCCACACCCAATATGACGATGTGGGCAACGTCACCGCCATCACCAATTCCGATGGCTACACCGTGCGTTTTGAATACGACTCAACTACCACCTACTAAAGTAGGTGGGTTAGCGCATTCGGTGCTGATGACTAAAGTCATCAACCTCGCACCATCATAAATGCGCATGAGTCAAAAAATTAAAATCAAAGTCACCGTCTAAAGACGGTGGTTTTTACCAAATTACTGGAAAATAAAGAGAAAGGGGCCAAGTCGCACGCCGTCATCGGCGATTAATCTAGCGGGTTAAAGTCCCGCCCGGGGAATTGCTCATTCACCCTGGTAGTGGCGCTAAAGGGGCCAGGTTCGAATTTATCTCAATAATCGTTATAACGCCCTCACCGGTTTTACCGCAGGTTTTCGTGGCCTACCCCGGGGCTTGATTTCCCGGCGCTGTCCGGTAATCCGCTCGATGCTATCAATAAATCGAGAATTCCCAAGTGGCTGCCCCTGATTACAAGGCAATGCGGATGTCGCTAATTGCCTCGGTATCCAGTTCTGCTCGGAATAAGGCCCGATAAACCGCTAGCCTCTCAACCTTGTCTTGCCCCAGATCGGTAAACAGGGCATGGGGCGTCAGCAGCGGGTCGGCTTGGCCAAACCCGTTCGATCGGTAACTGCTCCAGCGATAGTCCGCAGAATCATCCGCCATCGCGGCTCACTCAGGGTTGAGTTCGATGTATCGTTGGCACAACAGCAAACAGGCACGGCATGCACCAATGAGGGCTTGTAGCGGCGGCCCCATAGTGTCCCGGATAGTGTGCCGGGGTAGGTGGGTGAGCTCCGGTTTCAAGACTTTATTAAGCCCGATTGCCCTGCCCGATAACGTGTTTTTTTCGTTTTTGTGCTCATGGGGAGCTATGATGCCCGAGTGGCTATGAGAACTCATGCAACAGCGCCATCCAAAACAACTGTCTTTGGGGTCTTGCAGAATTTTGTTACCGATCCAAACCTGAAAACATGCTGCCGACTTCGCTTACGTGGTTCCCAGGACTCCGCATTGCCTATGAGGCTTCTGACGGTTGGCTGAAATTATGGGTCATCCGAAAACATTAAAACCAAAACCACCGTCATGAAGACGGTGGTTTTGACCAAATTACTGGAAAACAAAAAACCACCTGAGCAGATGGGTCTAGAGGCACGTTTAGGCACGGCGGTTTATTTTTTAATTGTTCTTCTTTTTCTTCTTTTCTTCTTGGGGCTGCTTAATGCCTTGCCAACACCATTTACCGCTTTAGCATAGGCAGCCGCCCGTTTTGAGACGTCTTTAAGAGCTTTTAGTTCCCCCAGCATATTGGATTTGCTTGACACAACTTGGTCTACCGATTTTTTAATGGCCAACATTTCTTTTTCGATCGATTTCACCGCTTTGGTGCTGGCAACGCTCGCATCTGTTTTCAATTTGGCTTTGGCAATTTTTTTCTTTTTCATCAATACCGCTTGTTTTTTAACGAGGCGTTTGGTTTCCAAAACCAACTTCTTTTTTTCTTTGCTAACAACGGCAATAGCACTTTTTGTCGACGCAGCAACATCGGTCAAAACGGTAATGGCATTTTCAACTGATTTTAACGAAACAGCGCTCGTCACCATGTTTTGAGATTTCTTTTTCACAGCCATGCTGGACTCTCCCAATTATCAAAAAAGCCAGTATAAACCAAATTTACGATAAATTGACACAATTGCGATAAAATCAACAACATAACACTATCCTATATTTATAATATGCTGCGCATAACACGCTATCTCCCTACCTCGCGCACAACCACAGCACAATAGCCTGGCATTGGGGCAAGTGAAGGTGGATAACAAATCCAACGAAATCACAGTGATTTCCAAGCTGCTTTTCCAGGCGAGGCTGGCTCTGGGTTGTCAGGAAAAATAGCCCGGCAAATTTCCAGCAAGAAGGTGATTACGTATTGAGCCTGAAAAGCAACCAGGGCTGTTTACATAATGATGTGGCCACTTATTTCACTTCCAGCCTGTCGCCAATGCCTGCACTGCAAACGGTTGATGGAAATCATGGTCGTATTGAAATACGGGCAGCATGAGTCACAGACGACATCGCCTAGCTAAAGGAACGCCATAGCTGACCGAGTTTACAAAGCATTATTGCGGTTACCGCCAAAAGAGAGCTGGATAAGTAAGATCGGTGAAGAGACGCGTTATTTTCTCAGCAGTCTCAGCAAAGAGAACCCCAGAAAACTTGAATATGCAGCTCGGACACATTGGGCTATTGAGAACAACTTGCATTGGGTACTTGATCTTGCTTTTGCTGGAGACAGCAACAGAGCACGCAAAGGCCATAGTGCCACGAATCTTGCGATAATCAGTATTGAATCTGATAAAAAGGGAGAGTAACTCAGCCTAACTTCACAAGTATTAGCTTTTTCTTCGAAAGGAATCAGCGCAGCATCATCAAACGTGTCACACAATGCACTGAAAACATTATGCCCTTGCTTTCTAACCGTGAAGATATACCCCGGATGCGACGAAAATGTCTTCGCGCCCTGATCGGAGCGAAAGCAACCTGAAATCTGTTGCTTCACCTTGACCATACGGACATCATGCTCGGTCAGGTTATGATCACAAGGCCATGCGAAATCATATAAAAACACCAGCACCTCCTTCTTGTGATTAACCAAACGGTCATGAAGGTTTTTGACTTTGTGCTGTTTTTTTTACCACAACTCTTGTTTTTATCAACCGGCAACACCGGGAGTTCATTTCGACCCGCGCGGAGTAAACGACTGTAACGTCGATAAATATAGGCGATGCGCGATGTGCTTAATGAGCACGCATCGACTACCTTGGCATCCAACGCCGAAGTGGGCAACTCGTTTTCAAGATGTCATTGACGAAACCTTCAAATTGGCCGAGCTGTTGATAGTCTCTGCTCAGGATGCTTTTGAGTGTTCCCTGGCTAATCTTGATTTGAAACAGTCGAGGGGAAAATTCCTGTAACCGCTGATTTAAGGCAGCAGTTGATATTGACTCAAACGCTGAGTTTATAAACGCAGAAGGCGCAGGCTATTGCCTCTCCCCCGGCAAATCGCTAGAATTTCCATCTAATATTGCACGGCAGCCTCTATTGGGGCTGCCTTTTTGTTTTTGGTGGTTTTTTTAGCGCCCGCTTGGGAATGGAATTTTATGTCTGATGCACTGATGCACACCTACGCCCCCCTGCCCGTCACCTTTGAAAAGGGTGATAGTTGCTGGCTCTGGGATACCAACGGTAAACGCTATCTCGATGCTCTAAGCGGCATTGCCGTGTGTGGACTGGGCCATGCACATCCGGCCATCACGGCAGCAATTTGTGAGCAGGCCGCGCTGCTGATACACACCTCAAACATTTACGGCATCGCCCATCAACAGGCGCTAGCGGAAAAACTCACCGCGCTGGCGGGCATGGACCGGGTGTTTTTCAGCAACTCCGGTGCCGAAGCCAACGAGGCCGCCATCAAGATTGCACGCCTGCACGGTCATGCTCAAGGCATTGAGAAGCCCACCATCGTGGTGATGGAAGGCAGTTTCCACGGCCGCACACTGGCCACGCTGAGCGCCACCGGCAATCGCAAGGTGCAAGCTGGTTTTGAACCGCTGGTGAGCGGTTTCCTGCGCGTGCCCTACAACGATCTCGACGCCATCGCCGCAGTGGCTAAAAACAATCACAACGTGGTGGCCGTGCTGGTGGAACCGGTGCAGGGCGAAGGTGGCATCCAGATTCCCGCCGATGATTACCTGCCGGGCATCCGCGCGCTGTGCGATGACAACAACTGGCTGATGATGCTAGATGAAATCCAGACCGGCATGGGCCGCAGTGGGCAGTGGTTTGCCCACCAGTTGCTGGACAACGCCACGCCCGATGTAATGACTCTCGCCAAGGCGCTGGGCAACGGTGTGCCCATCGGCGCCTGCCTGGCACGAGGTGCAGCTGCGCAGACCTTTCAGCCCGGCAACCACGGCTCCACTTACGGCGGCAATCCGCTGGTGTGTCGGGTGGCGCTGAGCGTCATCGACACCATTGAAAAAAACGGCCTCTGTGAACGTGCGGCAACGCTGGGCACGCAACTGCTAGCGGCATTTGGCGAACAACTAACCGACGTGGACGGCGTCACCGAAATTCGTGGCAGGGGTCTGCTGCTGGCCATCGAGTTGGACCGGCCCTGTGTCGAACTGGTGAAATTAGCGCTGGATGACGGCCTACTCATCAATGTCACCGCCGGTAACGTGGTGCGCCTGCTGCCACCACTGGTGATGGGCGACGACGACGCAGGTGAGTTGGTCGGCAAGCTCTGCGCACTCATCAAAACTTTTCTGGCCTGACCTTGGCCGGGTGTCACTATGCACAGCTGCCTGGTGACAACAGAGACATGAAAATCAAAAACATCTCTCCGTCATTCCGGCAAATACCGGAATCTAAGACGTCCTTACACCCTATGAATTCCGGCATTCACCGGAATGACGGAAAACAGTTATCGGGGCAACAGCCATGACGGTACGACACTTCCTCACCCTCAACGATCTGAGCCGCGACGAACTGCGCGGTCTGATCCAACGCGCCATTGAATTAAAAGCCAAGCAAAAATCCGGCGATATCTTTGAACCGTTGAAAAACAAGGTGCTGGGCATGGTGTTCGAAAAATCCTCCACCCGCACCCGCGTTTCTTTTGAAACCGGCATGGTGCAGTTTGGTGGCCACGCGATTTTTCTGTCGCCGCGTGATACGCAGCTGGGCCGCGGCGAGCCCATCGAAGATTCCGCGCGGGTGCTGTCACGCATGGTGGACATCATCATGATCCGCACCTTCGAACACGAAAAAATTCAGCTGTTCGCTGACCATTCACAGGTGCCGGTGATCAACGCGTTGACCAATGAATACCATCCCTGCCAGCTGCTGGCTGATATGCAGACCTACGTCGAACATCGTGGAAACATCAGCGGCAAACGCGTGGCTTGGATCGGCGACGGCAACAATATGTGCCACTCGTACATCAACGCCGCAAAACAGTTTGACTTCCAATTGCACATAGCAGCCCCGGAAGGTTACCTGCCCGATGCGCAAATTTTTGCCGATGGCGATAGCCACGCCACGCTGGCCGAGTCCCCCGCTGTCGCCGCAACGGATGCTGACCTGGTAGTCACCGACGTGTGGGCCAGCATGGGGCAGGAGGAGGAACAGACGGCCCGCGAGCGGGCCTTCACCGATTATCAGGTGACCCCAGCATTAATGAAATTAGCCAAGCCCGATGCCTTGTTCATGCACTGTCTGCCTGCCCATCGTGGCGAAGAGGTGGCCGCAGAGGTCATCGACGGTGCACAAAGCGTGGTGTGGGATGAGGCGGAAAATCGTCTGCATTCGCAGAAGGCGTTGTTGGAATTCCTCATTGGCTGAGCGCCGCCCGGCGCAGCTGATCTGGTATCATGTCAAGAATGATTCTCACTAACATCTCCACGCACCCATGACGCCATTGCTGGACCTCCGGGATATCGAATGCCGATACCGTGGACACACGGTGCTGAGCGGCCTGTCCATGCACGTCAACCAAGGCAGCTTGGTTTGCCTGCTCGGCCCCAGCGGTTGCGGTAAAACCACGGTGCTGCGCGCCATCGCTGGCTTTGAACCCATTTACCACGGCGAAATCGCTATTGGCAGCACCACCGTATCCCGCCCCGGTTATGCACTGGCCCCAGAAAAACGTCGGCTGGGTATGGTGTTCCAAGACTACGCCCTGTTTCCTCACATGACCGTGGGTGACAACGTCGGCTTTGCCTTGCGCAAGGCCTCAGCCGAGGAGCGCCGAAAAATGGTGGCGCGCATGCTCAAAGTGGTAGGGCTGGAGGCTTTCAAGACGCGCTTCCCACACGAACTGTCCGGCGGGCAACAACAACGCGTGGCCCTGGCTCGCGCGCTGGCTGCGCAACCCGAAGCCATCCTGCTTGATGAGCCTTTCTCCAATCTCGACGTGGACACCCGCGAACGCCTTAGCCTGGAAGTACGAGAAATCCTCAAAAATGAAGGTATCACCGGCATTCTCGTCACCCACCATCAGGACGAGGCCTTCGCCCTGGGTGATCAAATCGGCGTAATGCATGAAGGTCGTATCCTACAATGGGATACTGCGTACAACCTCTACCACGAACCCTACGACCGGTTTGTCGCCAACTTCATTGGCCAGGGAGCCTTCCTGACGGGCACTATGTTGTCTCCAGACACGGTGGACACCGAGCTTGGTCAATTGCGCGGCGACCGCGCCTATCAGTGGTCCAAAGGCACCCGGGTCGAGATACTGATTCGCCCTGACGACATCGTGCCCGATCCTGACAGTCCACTCACCGGACTCATTACTCAAAAGGCCTTTAAAGGTGCGGAAGTCATGTACACACTGGAACTACCTTCCGGCGACCAAGTGCTATCGCTGTTCCCCAGCCACCACGATTACGCCATTGGCGCACGGGTTGGTATTCGCGCCGACATGCACCATGTGGTTGCTTTTTCGGATTAAGTTGTCCCCCACTATCGTACAGCGGCGGCCACTTTCTGTTTGTCCCTCCGATTCTCACCGTCGTAACAAAAAGCGCCAGTAAAAAAACAGGGCACAAAAAAACGCGCCCCCGATCCAGTAAAAGAACCGATAGGAGACGCGTTCACCCACACCGGCATCAGCCAGTACGGGCCACAACCATCAAGTTACAAACCCGCAACATACTCCGCAACGGCTTTGATTTCCTTGTTACTCAAGCCCTTAGCGACCATTGCCATCATGCCGGCGGGGTCATTGGTGCGTTTGCCCGATTTGAAGTCTTTCAACTGCTTGATGAGATAGGCTTTCTGCTGCCCACCAATAACCGGGAACAGCGAATTATTTTTGCCTTTACCTTTGCCCTTTTCACCGTGGCAACGAATACAAGCACCGTATGAACCCAGTTTTTTGTTTCCGTCCTTAAAGAGCTTGGCCCCAGACTTAGCGACCTTGCTGCGAGAGGCCTTGCCTTTCATTTGTTTGCGGGTAGCAAAATAAGCCGCTATATCTTTCAGGTCTTCACGACTGGTCACTGTCGCCGCCATCGCGCTCATGGTGTCATCGTTACGGTTACCCAGCTGGAAATCCTGAACCTGCTTGAAAATATACCCTGCAAACTGGCCTGCAAGATTCGGAAACGTCGTCGGGTCAAGACTGATGCCATCGGCACCATGGCAACCCTGGCAAAGTTCCGATTTGGTCTTGCCGGCTTTCGCATCACCCTCACCCGTGCTCATGCCACCGGCGATCGTGGTTTCCGCATTTACTCCTCCCACAGACACCATCATAGTGATAAGCGCTGCGTAAATACCGATTTTTTTCATCGATCGAATTCCTTTGTTGTTCAACCTCAGTTGTTCAAATAAAAGCTCGAATGAACTCTGCTTAATTATTCCCGTGGCGGAGAGATCCCCGTCGCCTCGCAAGTGAGGCTCGGGAAAATGAACACAACCCCCTGATATCTGCTGAACCCCCAAGCCACGCCCACGCAACCTGAAAACCCACCGCAATGCCACGCCCCACCCAAAAGTCTGGGCGCCAAGTATATCAATCCGGCACCTCGCGTCAATTCCGTAGCGTATCATTGGGAGAAAGGAACCACTCCGCCGCTTGCGGCGTGTCAATCAGACAGCCACTCACGACAACACCCACACCTGTTTGGTTGATAGTTGAGCTGTTGCTGCAATGGAGTATGATCAGTTCACAGTAACTGGCACCCTACTTTACCGTTCACGCGATTTTCGCGCTTGTCGGACACATATCCGGAATGTTTACACAAGCATTCCCAACGACCCAGCCTGGCATTTCAGAACCGCCACCAACCTGAAAAAAGGAACCGGTACTCCGCAACCATGACAAGACCATATCGCCTGATTCTCGGTTTATGCCTGTTTAGCCTGACTATCACTGCCTCCGCAGAGGTACGTTACGTCATCGACAATTTGATCATCACCATGCGTTCGGGGCAAAGCACCCAGCATCAGGTTCTGCGCACTTGGCCCAGCAACACCCAGCTGGAGATCCTGGAAACGACGAAAAAATACAGCCGAGTCCGGGGTCCGGATGGCACTGAAGGTTGGGTGCTGAATCAATACATTACCGCTAAACCCACCGCCAAACTACGGCTGGCGGCCACTCAAAAAAAATTGGCCAGGGCCGAAAAAGAAAACGCCCGGCTCACGACTGAACTCACCAAACTGCAAAACCAGGAAAATGCGCTCAGCAAACAGCAACGCGAACTGTCTAGTGACAACAAAAAACAACTGGATGAACTCACCCATTTACGTCGCGTCGCCGCCAAACCGCTGAAACTGGAAAATGAGAATCAGCGCCTGAAAAAAGGGCTGCTGGAGTTAGAAGGCCAGCACGAGTTGCTACGGCAGGAAAACCAGATGTTGACCGATAGCTCCGACCGCGACTGGTTTCTCAACGGCGCCGGGGTGGTCGTTCTCGGCATTATTATCGGGCTTGTCGCCCCCCGTCTGCGGATGCGAAAAAAATCCAAATGGGGATCGCTTTAGCTCTCAAAAAGGGGACAGAAAGACTACCTTCTCATTCTGTCCCCTTTATATCGTCATTTTTTATTTATTTGACTCACATCCCGCACCGCGCCCCGTGAAGCAGACGTAGTCAGTGCTGCGTAGGCCTTTAGTGCTGCCGACACCTGGCGGTCCCGGCTCACCGGCTTCCATCCAGCAGCACCTTTCGCCTCCATCGTAGCGCGACGTGCCATTAGCTCCTCGTCAGAAAGCGCCACGCGGATACTGCGATTGGGGATGTCAATTTCGATGATGTCACCCTCTTCCACCAGGCCAATGGTACCCCCCTCGGCGGCCTCGGGTGAGGCGTGGCCAATAGACAAACCCGACGTACCACCGGAGAAACGCCCGTCGGTTAACAATGCGCAAGCCTTGCCTAGCCCCTTAGATTTAATGTAACTGGTGGGGTAGAGCATTTCCTGCATGCCAGGACCACCGCGCGGGCCTTCGTAACGAATAATCACCACATCACCGGCGACAATGTTGTCACCCAAAATACCTTCCACTGCGGCATCCTGGCTTTCGAAAATACGCGCCGGGCCGGAGAAGGTGAGAATGGATTCGTCTACCCCGGCGGTCTTCACTACACAACCATCTTCCGCGATGTTGCCGTACAACACCGCCAGACCGCCCTCGGTGCTGTAGGCATTTTCGATATTGCGGATGCAGCCATTGGCGCGATCCGCATCCAAATCCGGCCAGCGTTTGTCCTGGCTGAACGCCGTTTGTGTGGGCACGTTGCCTGGCCCGGCGCGGTAAAAAGTCTTCACTTTTTCGTCCGTGGTCTGTATCACATCCCACTGTTCCAGCGCTTTTTTCATGCTGGCGGCATGAATCATTGGCAGCTCATTGTTGAGTAGATCAGCACGGTCCAGTTCACCTAAAATACCCATCACGCCACCCGCACGGTGCACGTCTTCCATGTGATATTTTTGCGTGGACGGCGCCACTTTGCACAGTTGCGGCACCTTGCGTGATAACCGGTCGATGTCGTCCATCGTGAAATTCACACCGCCTTCCTGCGCCGCTGCCAGCAGATGCAAAATCGTGTTGGTAGAACCGCCCATGGCAATGTCCAGGCACATGGCGTTTTCGAATGCGCCAAAATTGGCTACGCTGCGCGGCAGCACTGAAGCATCATCACGTTCGTACCAGGCTTTGGTAATGGCGACGATCAAATGCCCTGCATCCTTGAACAGGCGCTCGCGGTCGGCGTGGGTCGCCAGCATGGAGCCGTTGCCCGGCAGCGACAGCCCTAGCGCCTCGGTCAAGCAGTTCATGGAGTTAGCTGTGAACATGCCGGAGCAAGAGCCGCAGGTGGGACAGGCGGAACGTTCCATCTGCATCAAGGTGTCGTCGTCAACATTGGGGTTCACTGCGGTCAACATGGCATCCACCAAATCAAGATGCACCTCCTGGCCGTCGATTACCGCCTTGCCCGATTCCATCGGCCCGCCGGAAACAAAGACAGTAGGGATGTTCAGACGCATGGCCGCATTCAACATGCCGGGGGTGATTTTGTCACAGTTGGAAATGCACACCAACGCGTCGGCGCAGTGGGCGTTGACCATGTATTCCACCGAGTCGGCGATGATCTCCCGCGACGGCAGCGAATACAGCATGCCGCTGTGACCCATGGCGATGCCGTCGTCCACGGCGATGGTGTTGAATTCCTTGGCCACGCCGCCGGCCTTTTCCACTTCGCGGGCGACCAACTGCCCCATGTCTTTCAGGTGTACGTGGCCCGGCACAAACTGGGTGAAAGAGTTAGCGATGGCGATGATGGGCTTGTCGAAGTCACCGTCTTTCATGCCGGTGGCGCGCCACAGGGCGCGGGCGCCGGCCATGTTGCGGCCGTGAGTGGTGGTGCGGGAGCGATATTCGGGCATGGGATTCCTCGGTGTACTGTCAGCGCGCCGACAAGGCGCGCCGTTTCTGTCAATAGTGGTTTCGGCAAACGGCCCAGTCAACGTGGGCCGTCACGAACGACTGCGGCTCAGACCAGCAGGTCCCGCACTCGTTCCAGCTTGCCGCGCACTGTCATGCCCAGCGCGGTGACTTCAGGGCGGTCCACCAAACCCAGCACCGCCTTGGGGTCCATGAAGGCCACGGTGATGGAATTGTCGTCTTCTTCACGTACCAGCACGTTGCAAGGTAGCAGCAGGCCGATGTCCGGCTCGGCGTTAATCGCCTGATTGGCCAGATGTGGATTGCACGCGCCAAGAATAGTGTAGGGCTTGCGATCCACATCAATTTTTTTCTTCAGCGTGGCCTTCACATCAATTTCTGTGAGCACACCAAAACCTTCCACTTTCAGGGCCTCGACAACCTTGCCAATCACCTCGTCAAACGTGCCGGGCACCGTGACATGAAATCCGTACATGGGTATCTCCTCGAATGGGCGAGCCCGATGCATGGCAACGGGTCTCGGAACAAAAAATCAGCTTTTTCATGTGCGAAATTGTACCCGCTATAGCACTCGCAACAACAGCCCCCGGGACGACAAGCATCCCATGCTAAAGCCTGCCCACCAACACCCGCTATTCCCTCTATGATGAACACCTCTAAACCCCTGCATTTTGCCAGGTTTTCGGCTTTTTTGCCGGTGACTTGTGCAACACACTGAGCACAGCCATGTGCACTAAAAAAACCCCGGCCAACTTCGGCCAGGCCCAGCGGCTGCTGGAACAGCTGCGTCTGGATTTTTTGGAGGAACTGCCGGAACGCCTGAACATTATCGAGGCCGACGTGTTGCGGCTAGGGAAACCTGCATCCTCCGACGGGGCCTTCGAGGAATGTTTTCGACAGGTGCACAGTCTGAAGGGTTCAGCCGGGACTCACGGCATCCCGTTCATCTCCCGCATATGCCATCACCTTGAAAATGGTCTGAGCCAGCTGAAAAGTGACGCGAACCCGGCGTGGGTGGACATGTTCCTACGTCACGTGGACCTTATGCGCCGCGCCGGAGACCAAGCCTGCCACCAGTCTCACCAGGAACAGGTGGATTTTCACACGCTGGAAGGCGAACTGGAGCAGCTACAGCGACAGCGCTGTTGCGGCAAAAAAACAGCACTCATTGTAGAGGATTCCAGCTTGATGTCAGGCCTGTATCAAGCCTGCCTCGCCGAGCTGCCGGTGGCCCTGCACATGGAAACTGATGGCCTTGAGGCTCTGACACATTTACTGCGCGAAAAATATGATTTTGTGATCATGGGTGCGCAAACCCGCCCCCTCAACGGTACCGCCCTGCTCTACGCCTTGCGGGCAAGCGGCGGATGCAATGACGGTATTCCGGTGCTGATGGTGACATCCGCAAGCAAGCCCCGGTTTGTAGCGGGAATGGCGCCTGATTTTTTATTACGCAAAAATCGCGATCTATCCGAACGCTTGCAAAACGTAGTACGGGACATTGTGCAGCCACCTCCTGTCGATACTGCGCCCTGAAAGCCCCACCAATGGAATGGACCTCATGACACAGCCTTCAAAATCTCAACATAACACCACGCCACAGCGTCCTCCTGATAAAGCTGGACCATCAACACCAGAGTCCGCAAAAAAGGAACAGGTGCTGGAGCAAGCGCTGGAACAAGCGCTGGAACAAGCGCTGGAAATCAGCGAAGCGCGGCATAGCGCCGTTGTCAACAGCATGGTGGATGCCGTCGTCACCATCGATGAACGAGGCGTCATTGAATCCTTCAACCCGGCGGCGGAACGTACCTTTGGCTACCTCAGCCCGGAAATGGTGGGCCAGAACGTCAGCCTGCTCATGTCTGACACCCACCGTGTCCAGCATGACAGTTACCTGAAAAACCACTATCGCAGTGGCGAAAAACGGGTGCTGGGACAAATCCGGGAGCTGGATGCCCAGCGTAAGGACGGCAGCATTTTTCCCATTGAGCTGGCGGTCACTGATTTATGCATTCCCGGCAAACGCCGTTTCAGCGCCATCATTCGCGACATCTCCGGGCGTCGCGAGATTGAACGTATGAAAGAAGAATTCGTTTCCACCGTCAGTCACGAACTGCGCACCCCGCTCACCGCCATCCGCGGCTCGCTGGGCTTGGTCACGGGGGGGGTATTCGGCGAATTGCCGGAAAAAATCAGCGCATTGCTGCAAATTGCCAACAACAATATCGAGCGCCTGTTGTTTCTCATCAACGACTTGCTGGACATGGAAAAAATCGAATCCGGAATAATGGATTTTGTATTTCAACCGCAAGCCGTCATGCCAATTGTGGAAAAATCAGTCATCACGTATTCCGGCTATGCCGAACAACATAATGTGCGCTTTGAAATCACCGGCCGCCTCGACGCTGCCTGCATCAACGCCGATGCCGAACGACTCATGCAGGTGATGAGCAACCTGTTATCCAACGCCGCCAAATTCTCCCCTACCAACGCCACAGTAACCATTAGCGTGGCCCGGCATGAAGGGCAGATACGCATCAGTGTCCACGACAGCGGGCCGGGTATTCCCACAGATTTTCACCCTAAAATATTCGATAAATTCACCCAAGCCAACAGCTCCAACACCCGACAGCCGGGCGGCACCGGCCTGGGCTTAAGTATCGTCCGTGCCATTGTTCATAAACACGGCGGGCAAATCAGCTTCGTTACCGGCGCCAATATCGGCACCACGTTCCATGTTGATCTGCCGGAACACCACACTTAACTCACCGTCAAACCTGCAAGGAAACGCCATGGACAGCCACGAACTGCAACGCATTCTCTACGTAGAGGACGAACCGGACATTCGGGCCGTCGCACAAATTGCACTGGAAGTGGTGGGCGGCTTCATTCTCAACGTCACCGCCTCAGGAGAAGAGGCGCTGACCACCGCTGAGGCCTTCGCCCCGGACCTGATTCTGTTGGACGTGATGATGCCTGGCATGGACGGCCCCAGCACTCTGCTGGCGCTACGCGAAATCCCAGGGCTGGCCAATACCGCCGCCATGTTTATGACCGCTAAAGCCCAGCCGCAAGAAATTGAACACTTCAAATCACTGGGTGCCATCGACGTGATCGCCAAACCTTTCGACCCCATGACACTGTCCGATCAGGTGCGTGCAATCTGGCAACAACATCGAGGCTGAACCGCATTTATGAACACCCCGAAACCCGATATTCAAGCCAGGCTTCAGGCTCTGCGCGAAGTCTACGCCAAGCAACTACCACCCAAGCTACAGTCACTGGTGAAAATGTGGGAAACATTGTCGGAAAGCAACTGGAACTGGGACATTGCCTCTGAGTTGTATCGGGAACTTCATACTCTGGCTGGCTCCGCCTCCACCTTTGGTTTTCCTGAAATAGGGCAACAAGCTAGCATCGCCGAACACATGATAAAAATCTGGGTAACGGAACACCGCGTACCTGAAACTGGCCCGCGCCAGCAATTTGGCAGCACATTGAAACAGTTGAGCGCAGAACAGGTACCCGTACGCTGCGCGCCGGTCTCCGACATTGCCCCGACGCCATTCGCCGACACAAAAAAAGATAATGAACAACATCTGATTTACATAGTGGACAGCGATGAAATATTCAGCAACGAACTGGGCGTACACCTGAACCAGTTCGACTACCGGGTACACATTTGCAAAAACAGCGGCGAATTAGATGCCGCAATGGCCGGTGAAGAGGCCGCAGCCATCATCATTTCCGTGGCTCTAGCAGAAAGTGAACTTGCCGGTGCAGTATTGGCGCAAGGCATAAAATCTCGCTACGGCAGCCAGTTTCCCATCATTTTTGTTTCCAACCACAGTGACTTTGAATCACGTCTGCACGCAGTGCGTGCCGGTGGTGATGCTTACTTTGTCAAACCTTTCGACATTGCCCCCCTGGTGGACCGCCTTGATCAATTGACCAAAAACGAACAGCAAGATCCGTATCGAATTTTGGTGGTAGATGATGACCAATCCCTGGCCAATCACTACTCTCTGTTATTGCAGGAGGCTGGCATGTCCGTTACCACCCTCAGTGAACCACAGAATATTTTTCCGGCAATGGCCGACGCCTGCCCGGAACTGATTTTGATGGACGTATTCATGCCCCGCTGTAGTGGCTTGGAGCTGGCAAAATTGATTCGTCAACAAGACAATTACCTGGGAATTCCCATTGTTTTTTTATCTTCAGAAACCAATCAGAAAAAACAATTTATGGCCATGCGTATGGGTGCCGATGATTTCCTCACCAAACCCATTACCAGTGCCCACCTGATTTCATCAGTCAGCATTCGTGTTGAGCGATCCCGCATTCTCAACACACTCATGGTGAAAGACAGCCTCACCGGGCTGCTCAAACACACCAAAATCAAAGAACAACTGGCTATTGAAGTCTCACGCGCCAGCCGCAAACACAACCCGCTGTGTTTCGTCATGCTGGATATTGATCATTTCAAATCGGTCAACGACAACTACGGGCACATGGTCGGTGACCGTGTTATCAAAAGTTTGGCACGACTGCTGCAACAACAGCTGCGGAAAACCGATTTTATCGGCCGCTACGGCGGAGAGGAATTTGCCATCGTATTACCCGACTGCCCGCTGGAACAAGCGACGCAGGTCATCAACCGAGTACGGGAAGATTTTTCCGCGTTATGTTTTTCACACAACAGACAGGAATTCACCGTCACCGTCAGTGCTGGCATCGCCAGTTTCGCTCAGTACCACACACCGGAGGATATCAACTACGCCGCAGATGAGGCGCTGTACGCCGCCAAAAACAATGGCCGAAATTGCGTCAAAAAAGCCGAGGGAAATAAGGAAATCATACAGTAACGCGATTTAAAAAATCGAGCCGAAACATTCCGCCCCCATAACACAGGCGGGTCAAACCTGCATTGTCCACTTGGATACGATAGGCCGCTGCAGGGTCCAGCGCCAAAGCATGGGCGACCGCGGCGCGAATCACTCCGGCATGTGCCACCACCAAAACCTGTTGGCCGGGAAAATTCGCCACCAACGATTCCAATATTTCAGACACCCGACAAAAAAAATCAACCAGAGGCTCTGCCCCAGGAGGCCGCTGATTCACTGGGTCTTCATAAAAAGCGAGATACCGGGAGGCATCACAGGCCTGAATCTCGGCGCGGCTACGCCCCTCCCAATCGCCGAATCCCACTTCTTTTAAACGGTCGTCCAGCTGTAAGGGCAGGCGGTGTTGTTCGCACAGCTCACGGGCAAAGACGCTGCAACGCAACAGCGGTGAAGACACCACACGATCCCAGGGCATCGTGTTGCCCACAGCAGCATGCATTTGCGCCCAGCCACGTTCGCTTAAGGGGTCGTCAATGCGACTTCCCCGGTAACGGCTGCCGCCTTCCGGTAGTCCGTGGCGCATGAAATCAATAGTGGTTGTTTGTGGATTTTTCACATCAGCTTCGTGCAGATTTGGAATTCCGCCCACCTTATTTGTTGTAGAATCTGCCCTCAACCCAGTGCAGGGATATTCAACATTGGCTATGCGATGCATGGCCGCACACAGGGGGCATCATTAACTGATGGCGACAGTAAAGGAATACATACTTGATTATTGCACCGTACAATGCCGCGATGACAATATCGTGTTATTGGAAATCAATGACGGCATCGACGTGAATGCCGCAATGGTTGCTGAGCTGACACAGCTGGCCGATGACAACATGGATGGCCACTTTGGCCTGCTTTCTCATCGCATCAACTCCTATTCACTTTCGTTCGAGGCAATGAAGGCCTTGGCATATCATAAAAACTTGGTGGCCGTGGCTATCGTCACACCTTCCGCCAAATCCCGCCCGCTGGTGGAAGCACAGAACGCG
>JAADHZ010000131.1 GCA_013151575.1 Gammaproteobacteria bacterium | reverse complement strand
CCGGGTCGAGGTGATCCAGATAATGCCGGGCGTTAATGAACGTGCCGCGAGACTTGGACATCTTCTGCCCGTTGACGGTCAAAAAGCCGTGGGCCCATACCGCCGTTGGCGTGCGCAGATTGGCTCCTGCCAGTACCGCAGGCCAGAACAGGGCGTGAAAGCTGATGATGTCTTTGCCGATGAAATGGTACAGCTCGGTGCTGCTGTCCGGCTTCAGGTAGTCGTCAAAATCTAAATCATCGCGACGATCACACAGGTTTTTTTTTGAAACTGGCGAAATAACCCATGGGCGCGTCCAGCCACACATAAAAATACTTTTTGTCCCCAGAAAGGCTGAGGGCATCGGGAATTTCGAAACCGAAGTAGGGTGCATCACGGCTGATGTCCCACTCGCGCAACTCGTCTTTGAGCCATTCGTCCAGTTTGTTGCTAACCTCCGGTTGCAGGTGCCCGGCACGAGTCCACTCGCTGAGCATGTCCTGAAAATCGGCCAGTTTGAAAAACAGGTGTTCGGATTTTTTGCGAATGGGCGTCGCACCGGACACCGCCGACACGGGGTTGATCAAGTCCGTGGGGTCGTACGTCGCACCGCAGGCCTCGCAGTTGTCGCCGTACTGGTCGTCGGTTTTGCACTTGGGGCAGGTGCCGCGCACGAAACGATCCGGCAGGAACATCTCCTTTTCCGGGTCATAGGCTTGCTCGATGGTGTGGCTGGTGATGTGGCCGTTGGCTTTGAGCTTGGCGTAAATGCTCTCCGCCAGCTCACGGTTTTCGTCTGAGTGAGTGCTGTGATAATTGTCGAAGCCGATGCCAAACGCGACAAAATCGGCGAGATGTTCTTTACCGATGCGGGCGACCAGCTCCTCCGGTGTAATGCCTTCGTTCTGCGCACGCAGCATGATGGGTGTGCCGTGGGCGTCGTCTGCACACACGTAAATGCACTGGTGGCCGCGCATTTTCTGGAAGCGTACCCAGATGTCGGTCTGGATATATTCCACCATGTGGCCCATGTGGATGCTGCCGTTAGCGTAGGGCAAGGCGCTGGTGACGAGGATTTTGCGGGGTGGGTGAGTCATTGATTTGGTTCTCATTAAAAATCCAACGCGAAGGCGCAGAGGTCGCAAAGGATTAACTGTTTGTTTTAAAAAATAATTCTCTGCGCTCTTCGCGTCTTTGCGCCTTGGCGTTGGATTTTAAAAGGCCGATAGTGCGGTAGGGGTAAATGCTGGCAGGCTGGAAACCCTTTAAATACTAACAGTTTATGCAAAAGGTCATATTACGATGCACGGTTAAATTGTGTAAACTCGCGTCTCTGTTTTTGACCGCCCCCATTTTGTTCGCGTGAACAGGAGTATTTGAACATGAGCAGCGTCACCCGTGAGCAGATCGAATCTGCGATTCAACAGTACATTGATCCCTGCTTGCAGCAGGACCTGGTGGCCGCGAAGTGTATCAAAAACATCGCCATCGAGGGCGACAAGGCCAGCATCGACGTGCTGCTGGGTTTCCCGGCCAAGGGCCACGAGGCTGAGTTGGCAGAGCAGGTAAAGACACAGGTGACGGCGCTGGACGGCATCAACGACGTGGCCGTCAACATCCGCACGAAAATCGAGCCGCACACAGTACAAAAGGGTATCAAGCCCATCCAGGGCGTGAAAAACATTATCGCCATTGCCTCAGGCAAGGGGGGGGTGGGCAAGTCCACCACCGCCGTGAATCTGGCGCTGGCGTTGCAAGCCGAGGGCGCGACGGTGGGCATTTTGGATGCCGACATTTACGGCCCCAGCCAGCCGCGCATGTTGGGTGTGACGGACAAGCCCGAATCCCCGGACGGCAAAACCCTGAAACCACTGATGGGCCACGGCATTCAGTCCATGTCCATCGGTTACCTGATCGAAGAGGAAACGCCGATGATCTGGCGTGGGCCGATGGTCACCCAGGCGCTGGAGCAGCTGCTCAACGACACCAACTGGACCGATGTGGATTATCTCATCGTCGACCTGCCGCCGGGTACCGGCGACGTTCAGCTAACCTTGGCGCAAAAAGTCCCGGTGAGCGGCGCGCTGATCGTCACCACCCCGCAAGACATCGCGCTGCTGGATGCCCGTAAGGCCTATAAAATGTTCGATAAGGTGGATGTGAGGGTGCTGGGCATCGTCGAAAATATGAGCATTCACATCTGCTCCCACTGCGGTCACGAAGAACACATCTTCGGCCAGGGCGGTGGTCAGGCCATGTCCGAGCAGTACGACATTGATTTCGTGGGCTCGCTGCCCCTGGACAAGCAAATTCGTGAAGAAGTGGACGAGGGCACGCCCACTGTGGCCGCCGAGCCCGATGGCCGCATCGCCGGCATTTATCGGGACATCGCGCGTCGCGTATCGGCCAAACTGTCGTTGCAGGCCAAGGAATTCAGTGCCAAATTTCCGAATATTGTGATTCAGAATAATTGAAAGACCCGCTGATTTTTTTCGCCGGAGTGATGATAAAAAGGTAAATTGAGTGTAGAGGACAGGCATCGTCCGCCACTCACTCATGGTTTGAATCGAGTGCAATTGGTGGGCAATGCCCACCCTACAAAAAACTTTGCGTTCTTTGCGCCTTCGCGTCTTTGCGTTGGATTTTTGAACGATTGAGTTGAAGAGGAGGTTGTCAGTGGGCATCAAGGCAGACAAATGGATTCGCCGCATGGCGGAACAGAAAAGCATGATCGAGCCCTTCGAACCGGGCCAGGTGCGGGAGTCGGAGAACGGCCGGCTGATTTCCTACGGGACATCCAGTTACGGTTATGACGTGCGCTGTTCCGACGAATTTAAGATATTCACCAATATCAATTCCGCCGTGGTGGACCCGAAAAACTTCGATGACAACAGTTTTGTGGATGTGCAATCCGATGTTTGCATCATCCCGCCCAACTCTTTTGCGTTGGCGCGCACGGTGGAATATTTTCGCATCCCCCGCGATGTGTTAACCATTTGTCTCGGCAAGTCCACCTACGCCCGCTGCGGCATCATCGTCAACGTCACCCCGCTGGAGCCGGAATGGGAAGGCCACGTGACGCTGGAGTTTTCCAACACCACGCCATTACCAGCCAAAATTTACGCCAACGAGGGTGTGGCGCAGATGTTGTTTTTTGGCGGCGACGAGGTGTGCGAGACGTCCTACGGCGATCGTGGCGGCAAGTATCAGGGACAGACCGGCGTCACCCTGCCCAAGGCCTGATGTAAGCAATGGAACAGGGGCCTTGTTAAAGTTGTTTTGAAGGGGCTGCGCGCGAACCAGTATCGGTTATGGCAATATCGGCGGCACTGAATAATGTTTCGGTTTCCTGCCAAATATCGTCGGCAAAACCGCTGCCAGCTTCAGCGTAGAGGTTGACAGCATAGTCCACACCCGCTCGTTTGAGATGCTCTACTTCGTCGTCGTATTTAGCAATGGCGGCGATGCGACCCCGGTAATCCAGTTTGCGTATCTGTTGTACCGCCGCGAGGTTTTCGCGATGGCTGGGCATGGCTAGCAGGATCAACTTCAAGGTGTCGGCATCCAGATTCATGCGTTCCCAAAATTCCG
>JAADHZ010000093.1 GCA_013151575.1 Gammaproteobacteria bacterium | reverse complement strand
GGCAGATTCAACCCCGAAGTGCATAACCGCCTAAGCTGCAATTGCAGCCATATATTCCGCCATTAAATTTGCGGGTGTTTTATAGCCTAGTTTTTTTCTTGGCCGGTTATTGAGTTCAACAATAACAGCTGACACTTCATTTTTCGGGATTTTCTTGAAGTCCGTTTTCTTCGGCCAGTACTGCCGCAACAGGCCATTTGTGTTTTCATTCAGCCCGCGTTGCCATGAACTGTAGGGGTCTGCAAAGTAGACCTGCGTTTCCAGCGCAGCCGCCATCTGTTCATGGTAGGCGTTTGCCATTGTCCGCCGTGATCGTTAGCACGCCATCCTTATAGGGTGCCAGCAAGGCGATGGTCGCAGCCGTCACGGTCTTAGCCGATTTATCATTGATACGTGCTGAGACAGTGAAGCTGGTTGCTCTCTCGACGATGGTCACTAACGCGCCACTGTGGCCTTTACCAATCACCAGATCGATTTCCCAGTCACCCACACGACCCTTTTCATCAACAATCGCAGGACGCTCGTCAATGCTGACGCGATTCTTTATATGCCCGCGGCCTGCTAGGCCTTTGCTGTGGGTTTGGTACGCATTACCTTGGCGACGCAAATAGCGAAATAAGTCACCGCCAGAGGCTTTGTCTGCCCAAATATGACGATAGATGGTTTCGTGGCTAAGATGCTCTTCCAGTTCTTCCCGTAGCCAGCCAGATATTTGTTCTGGGCTCCATTTCTCTCGCAGTTTCAGCGCAATAAGATCAATCATCTCAGGTGTCATTTTGATAGCCTTGGCAGCGCCAGAACAGCGCACATCACGCTTGTGCTGGGCCTGCTGGTGGCGATAACCTCGTTCACCTGTGTTGCGGCTGAGTTCTCGGCTGACAGTGGATTGGCTCACGCCAATGATATCTGCAATTTGTTGCTGACTCAGGCCGCTTTTCTTTAGTGCATAAACCTGGCATCGTTGTCATAGGTCAGTTGTTTGTAGGTACTCATCGTCGCATCTCTTGCCGGAGAAAAAACGATTAGCCTACAGGCGACTGACCGCTTCCTCTACCAATCCAAGTTATGCACTTATTGGTTGAATCCAAGTCTTTATTTTTGTGCTGCAACTGCAAATTAGCAATGAATCTCTTATATTGCACTTCAGAGATTTTATTAAGTGTAAGTGCACGACGTGCTAACACCCAAGAACTGATATGAAAGTGGGATTTTAATGGAGCGATATTTTCCTGCCAACTCTTCTCACTATTGTCGTCCCATAGTCTCAAAAATTCGCCTTCAGGCACTAAAAACTCCGCCGCTACCGCATTACAAAGAACTTCAGATTTATTTTGGGTTTGTGGGGCCGCATCAGAGATACCGCTTTGACCAATCCAAATGTGAGTCAGCTCATGTATTAGAGTGAATAGACGCGCACTTGGTGCATCGGCTTGATTTATAAATATGATAGGGGATACAGGGTCGGCTATCGCGAATCCACGAAATTCAGACACATTTAATGGCCTTGTGTAATGGCCTAAGAAGCCTTGGCGCATGACCAATATACGATTATTTTCGATTCGCTCAATGAGGTTTCTAAAATACTCTTCCCAGGTACCACGCTGAGGGTGCGGAGCCACCCCAAGAGTTTTACGCATATCATTAACGATGGCTGTAACCGGCGCTTTTAGATCAAACTTACCAACATGAGGATTTGGCTCATGGTTTTGATCAATAAGATATTCTCTATACCAATCCATTCTCTGAAAAACTAATTGTACAATATCGAGTAATTCTGAGCTTGGCTGGTGAGGATGTTCTCCATTAATTGTTCGAAGATCTGGTAATGGGAGGTGTTCTTCTGGGGCTGTTGGCAAAAATAAATATCCGAAAGGAATATGCAACTTGTTTGCATACTTTTGTGCCTGCTTGAAGGTTAGCGGGATTTCTCCAGATTCCCATCCTTCGAGCTTTTCGATAGAGATATTAAATTTCTTTGCAAGAACGTCCAAGCCGACCTGGGCTCTTTCACGTGCCCAAGTCAAAATACTTGGATTGATTTTTGCGTAAACTGCAGCCATTTCAATCGCCCAATACTTATGCGTTTATTCGCCAATAATTGTATGTCGTTTTTCCTTACTTGTCTTGCGAAGAATCATCCCTCTACTTGTATCATCTTTGGCTCGCAAATTGAGAATCAAGCTGTTTGCTGGGGTTTAACATAACCTTCTTCTATCACAGCCTCCAATGACCCATCATTGACCATTTTCAGTATGACGAAAGGTTTGTTGGGAGTGCGAGTGACTACGACTTTCCGGGAAGCGGGGTTGTAACAGTAGTCGAGGTAACAATGGTCACGGGGGTTGGAGAGGATCCTCGGGGTGAAGATAACGCCGATATCGCCCTCGCAGTGGGCGGAACGGGTGATGAGTCCGGGGTGGCCTTCGCGGTGCAGGCGCTGGCCGATTTGTTGGCTGAGGTTGTATTCGCCGACGGTGGCTAACTGGGGGTAGTCGGCCAGTTTGGGGCGGAAATCGAACAGTAGGCCGTCACATTGAACCTGGAAGATGCGGCGTTCGCCGATGATGGTTTTCGGCTGTTGCTGGAAGTCGATGTCGTGGAGGAATTGCAGCCAGTGATGGGTGGTTTCGAAGATGCTGGTCTCGAGGCTGTCGGCGCCGTACCAGACGCCGAAGCTGCCGTCGGAGTAGCGGCTGCGGGTCCAGTTTTTGAACGGATAATGGATGGCGGCGCAGTAGCGGGCCTGTTCGAAGGGGCGGTTGATGATGGGGGTGTCGCCAAAGTCAGCGGGTTTGGCGGCGAGTTCGGCGGCGATGGCGGTGTGCCAGTCGCCGGGTTGCTCGCTGAGGTCGTCGAACAGGTTTTGTGATTCGCGCAGGCTGACGATGTTGCGCAGCCAGTCACCGTGGTAGTCGATGCTGCAGAGTTCGCTGAGGAGGCGGTCGATCACTGGCCGCGAACCTGGTCGAGGTAGCTGCGCAGCATCAGCAGGCCGGCGAAGCCGTGCTGTTGCACCACCTGCACGGGGGTGAAGTTGTCGAAGGCCCGGTTGGGCGTGCGCATCCAGGCGTAGGCCAATTCACGGTTGTGGGGGAACAGCAGGCGCAGGGATTTGTGGATGCTGAGCAGGTGGCCGACGCGATCCAGCAGGTCACGGTTGCTGCCCAGGGGCTGGCCCTTGCGGTAGCGGGCGAGGGTGGTGCGGCTGCCGGCGTCGAGGCCGAGCAGGTCCAGCTGTTCTTCGTTGCTGAGCTGCCAGTGCTGGAACAGCTGTATGACCATGCGGGCGAGACCCTGGCGGCTTTCTTTGCTGTGGATATCCGGGCTGGGGGCGTGGGTGTCGTGGGGTGTGAGCAAGACCATTTCGGGCTCCGGTAGTAACATCTGTTACATTATATAGCCCATATGTTGCGTATTTACAATGTTGCTGCAGGAGCGGCCCTTCAGGCTGCGATTGTCCAACCTCTGAAACTAAAAACCCCATTGTGGCCTGAGGGGCCGTCCTATGGTAGATATGGCAACGGGTCTTTTTTCGGGGCATCCGCCCGGGATTGGCTACTTTTTCACCAGCCAGTACAATAGCCGCCCCTTGTTTTCCGCAGTGCGTAATAGCGTAATATGTTCTTCCAGGATAGATTTGATGTGATCGTGGTCGGTGGTGGCCATGCCGGTACCGAGGCCGCGCTGGCCGCGGCGCGTTCCGGTGCGCGCACCCTGCTGCTGACCCACAATATCGACACCCTCGGGCAGATGTCCTGCAATCCCGCCATCGGTGGCATCGGCAAGGGCCACCTGGTGAAAGAGGTGGATGCCCTGGGTGGGCTGATGGGCCACGCCGCTGACCGCGCCGGCATCCAGTTCCGCCGCCTCAATGCGCGCAAGGGGCCGGCGGTGCGTGCCACTCGGGCGCAGGCCGATCGCAGCCTATATAAGCAGGTGGTGCGTGCGGCGCTGGAGTCGCAACCGACTCTCAGCCTGTTCCAGCAGGCGGTGGACGATCTGCTGGTGGAAAGCGGGCACGCCACCGGCGTGGTGACGCAGATGGGCCTGAAGTTCCGGGCAGCGACGGTGGTGCTTACCGTCGGCACCTTCCTCGGCGGGCGGATTCATGTGGGTTTGCAGAGCCACGAGGGTGGCCGCGCCGGCGATCCGCCGGCCAATGCCCTGGCGCAGCGCCTGCGCGAGCTGCCCTTCCGTGTCGAGCGCCTGAAGACCGGCACCCCGCCGCGTATCGATGCCAAATCCATCGACTACCGCCAGCTCAGCGAGCAGCCGGGCGAC
>JAADHZ010000100.1 GCA_013151575.1 Gammaproteobacteria bacterium | reverse complement strand
CATCACCACCTTGCTGCTGCCCCCGCTTTTTTTGCTGATGGGCGCAACGGCCATTGCCGATGAAACCCAGGGCGGGCACGACGTCACCCCCCAGCAACACACCCTAGACAACCTGGTCAAGGTCATGCCCGGCGCTTCGGTGATCATGCTGCAAATGGGCGAACGGTATAAAAATCTCTACTGGGCCGCCAAACAGGGCAAGTGGGAATTCGCCGAATACCAGACGGAAGAAATGGAGGACCTACTCAAAACCCTGAAGATCACCCGCCCGGCACGCGCCAAAACGGCGGACGAATTTCTAAAAAACGTATTCCCGATGATTACCGAGGCCGCGGCCAGCCGCGACTGGTCGCGCTTCGAGCATGACTTCGACACCCTGCGCCACCAGTGCATGGCCTGCCACGCCAAAAATGACCACGCCTTCATCACCCTGCCCATCCCTAAATCCGCCAACAGCCCCGTGCTGGGCATGAAATAACCACTTTTGACTTTATTCACCGAAAAATAACCACAAGGTAAAACCATGAAAAATGCCGCCCTCACCTCTTCCATCCTGAAGCCGGCAAGTCTTGCGCTGCTGATTTCTGCAGCCCTGTCCGGCAATGCCCTGGCGGCGAGCAGCCCTGAAATCGAAGCTATTCAGGAAGAACTCAGCGCCATGAAAGAGAAGCTCGATCTGACCCTCGACATGCTCGAAAACCAGTCAGGCCAAAACCGACAGGACAGCGAACACGGTCACGGCAGCTCCGGCAAAACCACCTTGGGTGGTTATGGCGAGATGCACTATAAAAATCAAACTCGCGGCGGTGATACAAGCGAAATCGACTTCCACCGTTTTATCCTGTTCATGGGGCATGAATTCAACGACAAAATTCGCTTTTTCTCGGAACTGGAAGTGGAACACGCCCAAAGCGACAAAAACGGCGGTGAAGTCGCGATGGAGCAGGCCTACCTGGAATTTGATCTAAGCCCCAACACCGTCAGCCGTGCCGGTATTTTCCTGGTACCCGTCGGCATCATCAACGAAACCCACGAACCGCCCACCTTTTACGGTGTGGAGCGTAACCCGGTGGAAAAAAACATTATCCCCGCCACCTGGCGTGAAGGCGGCGTCACCCTCAGTGGGCGACTCAGCCCCGGCCTCAGCTACGATTTTGCCGTGCATTCGGGCCTGGAAACCAGCTCCGACGACAATTATACCGTGCGCAAAGGCAGAAATGCCGTGCGTGAAGCTCCGGCGAATGATCCTGCCTACACCGCGCGCATCAAATGGACCGGCATGCCCGGGCTGGAAATTGCCGCCACCGTGCAGCGGCAGACCGACCTCACCCAAAGCAAAGACGGTCGCGCCGGTAGCGCCACCCTGCTGGAAACCCACGTGGTCTGGAGCCGCGGCCCGATGAGTGCCCGTGCCCTGTACGCCACCTGGGACCTCAGTGGTGCAGGCCCCGCCGCGGCTGGTGCCGACGAGCAAACCGGCTGGTATGTTGAACCCGCCTACAAAGTGACACCCAAACTCGGCCTGTTTGCACGTTACAATCAATGGGATAATCAGGCTGGTGATAACATTGACAGTGAATACACTCAAACCAATATTGGCCTCAACTACTGGCCTCACCCCGACGTCGTCATCAAAGCGGATTTCCAGGACCAAAATGCCCCCGGCAAGAAAAAAGAATTCGACGGCATCAACCTCGGCGTGGGTTACCAATTTTAACGGAAACAGATGTCAATACGTTTTTTCTTAACACTCATCCTGCTGGTGATCTCTTCACTGGCTCTGGCACGCGCGTCTATCAGACGCCGCGTGATTTTGTGTCGGAAGCCTTTGCTGGCGACCCGCCCAAACCGAAAGTCCTGTGGATCACCAAAAAACTGCGCCCGACGGTGCGGGAAATTATGGGCCATAACCTCAACCGCCTGCGCGTGCGTTACTGGCGGCGCGATGGTCGCAGCGCCTGGGTATTGGAAGAAGTCGGCAAGGAAAGGCCCATCACCGTGGGCCTAATCGTGCGTCGTGATAGTGACAGCCGACTGGAAAGCATCCACGTGCTGGAATACCGTGAAAGTCGTGGCGACGAAGTACGGCAGGCCTTTTTCCGTGATCAGTTCACTGGTGCCACCCTCACCCGGGAACAACAACTGGACCGCCCTATCGACGGCATCTCTGGTGCCTCCCTGTCCGTGCGCGCAATGACCAAACTCGCGCGGCTGGCATTGTTTTTTGATAAACAGCTCGGCCAACCGTTAAAATAGCCGCAACACATGACATCGCCTCCACCCCACCCTCCGGCTCCGCCGCAGACACCGACCTACAAACCACCCTCCCCCCGGGTGCCGCTGCGCGTGTGGTACGCCTGGCATCGCCGCGTCGGCATCACTGTTGCGCTGTTCGTGGTGTTGCTGTCGGTCACCGGCATCATCATCAACCACGGCCACGACCTTGGGCTGGACAAATCCTACGTGCAAAACCGCCTGCTCCTGGACTGGTACGGCATCCGCGCCCCCGCTGCGGGCAATGCCTACGCCCTCGACAAACACTGGGTTGCCCAGCTGGGCGAGCGGGTCTACTTTGCTTCACAGGATGTTGTTTCACAGAATGTTGTCTCACAAGATGGCGCGCAGGAACTACCCGGCAACGGCGGTGAACTGCGCGGCGCCGTGGCACTGGGCGAGATATTTGTCATCGCCCGGGAAGGCGAACTGATCCTGCTCACCCCCGAGGGTGACATCATCGAGCGCATCGGCAACGCCGGTGGCCTGCCCGCCGGGCTGCAAAAAATCGGCGTGGAAAACGGCAGCCTGGTGCTGCAAGCAGCGCATGGCTTTTACACCACTGACGACACCTTCCTCGACTGGCATCACATCGATGTCGACGACAGCCCCTGGGTGCAAAGCCAGCCTCTGCCAGACCCCGTTTACCAGCGCCTTGCTACTCAGTATCGCGGCCGTGGTTTGACTGTAGAACGCACCCTGCTCGACCTGCACAGTGGGCGCATTCTTGGCAACTGGGGCGTGTGGTTGATGGACGCCGCCGCACTGGCCATGCTGATGCTGAGCCTCAGTGGTGTCTGGGTCTGGTGGCGGCGCCGCCGACGCTGAGCCCAAACGTCACGTCACCATTTCATTCTCCGCCCTCTTTTGACCGACCCTCTCTCTTTTTCATCTGCAACACCACTCTCACTCCCGGCGCTGCGCCCCTCAACAGCTGAGAATCGTTCTCATTTAGATTGACTTCTAAATAAGAACGATTATCATTAAGGAGGTCATTCAATCAAAGACAATGATGCCGGACAGCGAAATCCGGCCCATTACAGGAGCGCCGCACCATGAACCGCACAGCCACTGCACCCACCTCACCATCGCTATCCGTAGGAAGACACCCTGGGCCCTGTCGAGGTAGCGGACTGATATCCGTGGACAACCTCTCCGCCGCCCCCCTGCGCAGAGCGACACAAGACCAAGCCCACCATCGGCAACAATCGAGCTCACGGCCACAGGCCGAGCACGTTCGTGTTGAGATCAGCGCCGACAAATTGCGCGAGCTGGTTAATGCGGGGGCGCTGTGCGCGGCGGATGTACACTGCCTGGATTGTGAATCAAAACAGTGTGTGTGGCAGGTCTGTCTGCGCGCCTGTATGGCGCAATTGACGGCCCGGCGATCCTCCCTGGTTTGAGCCATTGCAAACCCTCTCTCGACCGCTTGGCCGCCGAGAAGAAGGATGAGGTGGTAGGGGATCGGTATTACATCTGCGACTGCAAGTAGTTTTGTAGCCCCAGCTTGTCGATCAGACCTAGCTGTTTTTCCAGCCAGTAGGCGTGGTCCTCTTCGGTATCCTTGAGCATGGCTTCCAACAGCTCACGGGTCTGGTAGTCACGGCATTCCTCGCAGGTGACGATAGCCGCCTTGAGAGCGTCGATGACCGCATATTCAAGATCCAAATCGTTCTTCAGCATCTGCGGCACATCCCTGCCAATGTTCAGCCCGCTGCGGGTGGACAGATCCGGCGTGCCTTCGAGAAACAAGATGCGTTCGATGAGGCTGGAGGCGTGACCTGTTTCGTCCTCCATTTCATGATTGATGCGTTCGTGCAGCCTGGACAGACCCCAATCGTCATACATGCGCGAGTGAATAAAATACTGGTCCATGGCCGCCAGCTCGCCCGCCAATAGTTGATTCAATGTGTCGATGACTTTCTGCTCACCCTTCATGGGGTTCTCTCCTGATAATGTTCGTTGTGTCGTTTACATACACTGCTCAAAGCTGTGCTTGCTGATAATTTTCAGCACCCAGTTCCTGCATCAAATGCTGTTGAGTCTCCAGCCAATCGATGATTTCCTCGCACTCGCCTAGGATGTCTTCCAGCAGCTCGCGGCTGACGTAATCTCCCTGCATCTCACAGGCGGCGACAGCCTCCACCAACAGCGTCCGGTGAACCAAGCTCATGTCCAGATCGCTCTGCAACATTTCACCCACATGCTCGCCAATGGCCAGCCTGCCCAAGTCCTGTAAATTAGGCAGGCCTTCGAGAAACAAAATGCGTTCGATCAGGCTGTCAGCCTGTTTCATGTCGATAATGGAGTGCTTGTAAATCTGCTTGTTCAATCCCTCTAGGCCTTGGTTCCTGTAAATGCGCGCATGCAGAAAATGCTGATTGATGGCCGTCAGCGCGTTTCTCAGAGCCCGGTTGAGGTAGTCGATGGCTTTGGCGTCGCCTTTCATGGTGAGAAATCCTGTGTTCGTGGGTCGGCCGGTAGACCGGGGGAATCGAGTCCAGTGCAGTGTAGCCTGCAACGAGCCGATGAAGAACTCTCCAGTTCGCGAGCCGACCACTTAAACGCTATTGACAATCATTCTCATTTGCATTTAGAGTGTGTAACAAGTGAACACCGAAAGGAAAACAGAAGGAAGCCAACCATGTACATCTGCATCTGCAAAGCCGTGACCGACACCGACATCCGCTGCGCCGTAGAGGATGGCACCACCAGCATGCGCGGCCTGCGGGAACGCCTGGGCTGTTCCGGCCAGTGCGGTAAATGTGCTCGCGAAGTACGCCAGTTACGAGACCAGACCCTCAACGCGAACAGCAGCCAACAACTTTCGGCAGCCTGAGCACCGTTAGCGACGGACCTGTACCCCTATGCAGGCCCGTCGCTAACGGGTGACGGTTTCAAACCCTGCCGCTACTCCCTGCGCCACAAATGATTCTGTTAGGTGGTTTTTTCAGTACCGTGTAGCAAACGCAGAGGACGCGGAGGCGCCAGAGTTGTTATTTTTTTACTTGCCTCTTAAAGAAAACTCAGCTTCTTGATGTAGGGTGGGCATTGCCCACCAATTACGCCCAATCCAAGCCTCAATGGTGGGCAATGCCCACCCTACAGAAACTCCCTGCGCCACAAATGATTCTGTTGGGCGGTTTTTCAGTACCGTGTAGCGTACCGTGCATGCTTTTTTGGTCAGCGGCCGCTGGGTCAAACTGCTGCGGCGCACGGCCTCCCGCAGTACCCAACCGACAACACCACGCTGACTGGCCACCAGTAGCGAAATAACCGCTGTCAGATCAGCCTGATGCACTTCCCCCCAAGCTGCCCCGGCCCCATTCCGGGGCGACCCCCGCCTTCCCGTTGACAAGCAACTAGCGTAAAATTTGCGGCCTTTTCGCTGCGTCGCTTTCATTACGCGCATCACGTCATTTCCGAGGAATCCCCCCCATGTTTGAACCCCACGCCGCGCCCACGCGCAACATCAAAAATGATGTGTTGTCCGGCCTCACCGTCGCCCTGGCGCTGGTGCCCGAGGCGGTGGCCTTCGCCTTTGTGGCCGGGGTGGACCCGCTGGTGGGGCTCTACGCGGCCTTCATGGTGGGGCTGATCACCGCCAGCATCGGCGGTCGGCCGGGGATGATCTCCGGCGCCACCGGCGCGCTGGCGGTGGTGATGGTGGCGCTGGTGGCCGACCACGGGGTGGAATACCTGTTCGCTACCGTGGTGCTCATGGGCATTATCCAGATCGCCTTCGGCGTGTTGCATCTCGGTAAATTCATCCGCATGGTGCCGCACCCGGTGATGCTGGGTTTTGTGAACGGTCTGGCCATTGTGATTTTTCTCGCACAGATGAAGAGTTTTCAAGTACCCGACGCCGAAGGTGTCATGCAATGGATGGGCGGCAGCGCCCTGTGGGTGATGCTGGGTCTGGTGGCGCTGACTATGGGCATCATCCGTTTTCTACCCAAGCTCACCACCGCCGTGCCCTCGTCACTGGTGGCCATCGTGGCGGTGAGTCTACTGGTGATCGGCGTGGGACTGGACACCAAAACTGTGGGGGACGTGGCCTCCATTGCCGGTGGCTTCCCCGAGTTCCACATTCCGATGGTGCCGTTTTCGCTGGAAACCCTGTGGATTATCCTGCCCTACGCGGTGATCCTCGCCGCCATCGGGCTGATTGAATCCCTGCTGACGCTGACCCTGATCGACGAACTCACCGATACCCGTGGCCGTGGCAATAAAGAATGCATCGCCCAGGGTACCGCCAACATTGCCACCGGCTTTTTCGGCGGCATGGGCGGCTGCGCGATGATTGGTCAAAGTATGATCAACGTGAACTCCGGCGGGCGCGGACGGCTCTCCGGCATCACCGCCGCGCTGGCACTGCTGGCGTTTATTCTGTTCGCCTCCGGGCTTATCGAGCAGATTCCGCTAGCGGCGCTGGTGGGCGTGATGTTCATCGTGGTCATCGGCACCTTTGAATGGTCCAGCTTTCGTATCCTGAAAAAAATCCCGCGCTCCGACGCCTTCGTGTTGATTCTGGTATCCGGCGTCACCGTGGTGACCGACCTGGCCATCGCCGTGGTGGTGGGCGTCATCGTCTCGGCACTGGTGTTCGCCTGGGAACACGCCAAACGCATCAACGTGAAAACCACCCTCAACGACGCAGGCAATAAGGTCTACGAACTGGAAGGCCCGCTATTTTTTGCCTCGGTGAAAAACTTTGGTGAACTGTTCGACGTACGCAATGACCCCGACGATGTGGTGCTGGAATTCCGCAACGCCCGCGTCGCCGACCACTCCGCCATCGAAGCCATTGATGCCCTCGCCGAGCGCTATCTCAAGGCTGGCAAACGTCTGCATCTGCGCCACCTCAGCCCGGAATGCGCCAAACTGCTGGAAAAAGCCGGCGACCTGGTGGAAGTCAATGTTATCGAAGACCCAAAATATTTTGTCGCCGACGACAAGCTGGCCTGAGCAGCCTCACCGCTGCCGGTCTCAAGCGGGAAATCTAGCTGTCCGCGCTGTCACCGCTAACAGGCAGCGCGAAAAATCAGTGCGCAATTTTGGGCCAGTAGCGATCAAGTTTGAACCCGGGACTGTGGGGCTGGGTATGGCACTGGGCGCACATCTGCTCCTTCGCCCAGCCAGCATTGGCCAAGGGTTTACGTCCGCCCGCCTCGGCATGTGCCCGACCCGCACCGTGGCAGGATTCACACTGCACACCCAATAAGTGGCCGGTGATGTTCATGTCGACAAAACCACCGGGGAGATCAAAACCCACGGTGTGACAACGAATGCAGGCGGGATCGAAGGCTTTGTTGACGGCCTCCAAGTCCTCGTAAGCGACGGCATGCTGACTGTTGAACCACGTCTCGTGCTGCGGGACATGACATTGTTGGCAACGCTCCTCGCCCACAAAGGGACTCTGGCCGGACTGGCGAGCCTTACGAATGTCCACCTTCTTCAGATAATCCGCTTTTACCCGCGCATTGTATTCGTCATACCAAGCCTGCATGCCTGGGGCGTCGGGGATAGACTCCGGCATCGGTAACACCGTGTGCCGCCAGTGTTTGATACGCCCGTCTGCCAGGTCCAGGTCCAGCCGCCCCAGGCGCATGCCCCGGGAGCCAGGCTGGATCACCAGCGTGCTACCGTGCATTTTCGGTTCCCCGTAAACTTCGTAGGCAGCGCGCTGCATCAGGATATCCACCTGGGACAAATCCACCCGCCCGATCAATTGCGCGGGCGTTTGAGTGGTAGCAAGCACGGTGAGGCCTCCGGCCTGTCTGGCCCGTTTCAGCCCTGCATTCAAAGCCTTCGCGGATTCCGAGGCCAGGCTGTGCGTACCCTGCGCCTCGCGCATGGGCGAGGCCTCGGGGTCCAGCCAACTGAAAAAAACGACACGGTGCCCGGCGCGGGAAATGCTGCGCTGCGAGGCGAAGATTTCCGTGGCCTCATTCCCTTGCCAATTACTCACCACCCACGGCACATCCGCTTGCGCCACAAATTCTGTCCCGTAGGCCAGATCACGCCATTGCAGGCCCACTGCGTCGTAACCCAGGGCCGCAAAACCTTTAAGGATGTACTCACCTTTGAGCCGGTCACCAGGGCCATCACTGCTCAGCAAGCCACCGGCGGACAGGGCTATCAGCCCGGGAGTTTCGGTGCGCAAAGTTGCTAGCAAGCTGGCGCGGCGTTTGATGCCGCCGAAATTTCCCTCGTCGCTGCAACCGCAAGGCTCCAGCTCGCCGTCCAGGTTACCGGAATAAATCAGCGTCAGATTCTCTTGCGCTACCGCAGGGGACAACCAGCTCCACAGCAACAACGCCACCAATGGCCTGACAAAACGATATCGACGCCCCATTCACCTGCTCCTGATGTTATGAAAATATTCGTCACCGGTCTTCGACCTGCGCACACGACGGGTCCGCTTTGGCGTGGCGGGATACTGCCACAGCAAGACCGATGCGCTTATAGTGGTGGATAGTGGCAGGCAATCGCCTTCCCTCACAAAAACGGATGATACCGATGCCTCTGCTCCGCAACAATTTTTTTACCCTCGCCACCCTGCTGGGCGCTGGTGTCATGACATTGGCATTCTCCGTCACCCCAGCCTGGGCTCGAGATGGGATAATCCCCCACTACGCGCCGCTGGATTTTTCCCTGTCGCTGGAAAAAAGCGACCTGAATTTGCGCAACAGCGATCGTCGTTTTTTTACCCGCGTGGAACGCATCAGCGTCACATTTCTGGAGGCTCCGGGACCCAGCCTACAGTACGGGGTATCTCTGGGTTCCAGTTATGTGGAATTGGATAACGATCCATTATCGGAGGGCCTGCGGCCCAGTGGTTACCATCTCGGAATGTCCATCCACCGGCGGCTGGTCAGTCGACCGGAAGTCTCGCTATCGTTACGTTACCTGTATCAGGAAGTGAAGGATGAAACCGCAATGCGCACCACCACCGTGAGCTGGCACGAGTGGGAATCAGAGGCCGTGCTACGCCTGCGTGCCAGCCAGCGCTGGAGACTGGTGATTGGCGGCGGTTTTGCGGGAATTGACGCCCGGCGGCGGGTCCGCGGGAGCAGCAATGACACACTGCAATTAGAACCGCTAAGCGGTGCTCAGGGGCGAGTGGGACTGGAGCTGCGGGAATCCGCTAGTGGACACGTTGCCTTGGTCTTGCGGCGCGGGGTATTCAATGGTGTGAAGCTGGTTTTTTCCCGCCGGTTTTAGTGGCGGGAAAACTTTTCAACGCCCTATCAATATCAATTGTGATTCCTGGGGGAAACCAAAATTTGAATCAGGCGATCTTCCAGGTCAATGCGGTCGGCCAAGGTTTCGCCTAAGTGCGACAAATCGTCTGCCAGCTCGGTGAAATCGCCACAGTGATCTTCACAGTCGTATTTGTCGTTAAAATCCAGAATACGCTGGGTGATGGCTGAAATCGTGGGATAAATTTCGCCAGCGATTTCGCGCACAGGCTCACGGCGTTCCCGGTCTTCATCGAGGTGCCGATACAGTTGAAAATGAGCGCTGGCGGTGTAATCGATCAGCGATTCACAAAAACTCTGCAACAATCGCTGGGTAGATTCTTCGGCTTTGAAAGGCCGTTTGGATGCTAGCTCATTGTAAAGCGTCAGGGCTCCGGTTCGGGTTTCCACCAGATCATCAATTTCCTGGTGGGAGCGGGCTCGACGTTCCGGAACGGAGTGAGTTGTGGACTGCATAATTTCCCCTTGGTGTCATTGCGGACTGCATCATCAAGCAACGACAAATACTTGGCAAGCCTAGCCTGCATTTTTTCAATGGTGGATGGCAATCAAGAGGTTGCCACAATCCGCCTTTACGTCAGCTGAACCCGAGCGTCGCCTATCAAACCACGTCGCCCGAATCTTCTCAACTCCATTACCCACATGACTCGCAGCACTTTATCGAGCACGGATGAGCGACTCGATTTTGTCCAGCAAACGGGGGAAATCCACGGGTTTGGTATCGTAGTCCTCACACCCGGCTTCCAGAGCCTTTTCCTTGTCACCGGCCATCGCGTGAGCGGTAAGCGCGATAATGGGAATAGCCTGGGTATCCGGGTTGGCCTTGATGCGGCGGGTGGCCTCCCAACCGTCCATCACGGGCAGGCTCATATCCATCAAAATCAGTGCAGGCTGCTCTGACAGGGCTTGGTCCACGGCGGCTCCACCATCTTGCGCGAACACCACCTGAAAACCCTTGCGTTCAAGCCGACGCGACAGCATGTCGCGGTTCATCTCATTATCTTCTACCAACAGTACCTTGGACACAATATGTGCTCCCGTCTGAAACGAACAACCGTCACTCTATTCACCCGAATCGGGATCTTCAAACTCTCGGCGAATGCGCCGAAATTCTTCCTCCGTTTCAAAAAAAGCCAACGCCACATCGGGGTCAAAATGGCTGCCGTTGCCTTCAGCGACGATGTCCCGGCTTTTGCTGTGGCTGAAGGCTTCTTTGTAACAACGTTTGGAGGTGAGTGCATCGTACACATCGCCTAGCGCCAGTATTCTTGCCACCAGGGGAATATTCTCTCCGGACAAGCCGTGAGGATAACCCGATCCGTCCCATTTTTCATGATGGCCTTCGGCTATTTCTATGCCGGTGCGAATAAAATTGTTGCCGGGATGAGTGCGATCCACTTCGCGCAACGTGTCGGCGCCAATCTCTGAATGGCGCTTCATCTGCACCCATTCGCTGTCGGTCAGCTTGCCCGGCTTCAACAGGATATCATCATCCACACCCACCTTGCCGATATCATGCAACGGGCTGGCAGCATAAATGTTGTCCACAAAACCCCGATCAATGATCGACCGGTACTTGGGCATGCGGCTCATTTGTTCCGAAAGCACTTTACAGTATTCTCGCATACGTTCGAGATGCTCACCGGTTTCCGGGTCCCGGGACTCCGCCAGCTTGGACATGGCGAAAATCGTGGACAATTGTGCCTCGGACAACTCGCGCACCTGTAATTGCACCTGCTCGGCCAGCGATTCATTATTGCGCTCAATTTGCTCGCGGTAACGGTCTTCCATATCGTGCATCCGTTTATGCTCAAGACAGGCGTTGACACGCGCTTTGAGCAGGACGGGATTAAAAGGTTTGGTCACATAATCGGCAGCCCCCATGTCGATGCAACGCACAGCGCTTTCCACATCATCCAAGGCGGTAATCATGATCACCGGCACCTTCGACATTCCTGGAGTTTTCTGCATCTGCGCCAACACTTCGTAACCATCCATCACCGGCATCATGATGTCGAGAAGCACTAGATCAATGTGCATTTTTTTCAGCGTCGCCAGGGCCTCTTCGCCGTTGGCCGCCGCACACAAACTAAAACCCGACCTTTCCAGGCGGCGCAACAACAAGTCACGATTCATTTCATTGTCATCAACCACCAGCACCCAATTTGGCTCGGGCATCTCATCGGAAACTCTGCTGTGCTGAACCATGTTCATAAGTCATATCACCAATTTATGTTCCATAAAACACCCACAACGCGCGCTGCCAGCGCCTACCCGATTACCACAATAATAGCCCTAATATCGAATCGCCATCCACACTTCACCGGTTTTCAGTACACCGGACGCCGGGGCTAAGCCCCGCTCACCGATCATACTGTGCATTTTCACAGGAACATCCACTGGCGAAAAGAGGGGCATAAGTGCTTGCCGCACATGGCCGGGTTAGCGTGCACGCGGCCCGGGGTTTCATCGGACAACACCTGCTACGCTCTCCTTTTTCCAACCATTGCACGAGCACAAGGGGCAATAACGCATTTTGGCCTAACACCGCTACACGACACGTCGGCCAGACATGCTACAAACTTGAATGAAACACCGCTCCCGACCAATGACTTTTTTCTGGCGCAAAAAAAAGGGGCCGAAGCCCCTTGAGTGTAAAGAGACACATCCCCTCAGACGATAAGCACCTGCGCCGCCGGTACCGCCGCACCACGAGTGATGGGTGCCCCCATGTCGCTGAGCACCGCATCCAGCGCACCCAGGCAAAACAGCACGTTTTTCGCGTTGCAGGCATGGCCCATCAAGCCCACGCGCCAGACCTTGCCCGCCAGCGCACCCAGGCCCGCGCCGATTTCCAGGTTGAACTCGTTCAGCAGACGCCCGCGCACGGCGGCCTCATCCACACCCTCTGGCACGGTCACCGCGTTGAGCTGAGGCAAGCGCGCAGCCTCTGGCACCACAAAGGACAGGCCCATGGCCTCGAAACCCGCGCGCAGCGCGAGATGGGTGTTTTGGTGGCGGACCCAGGCGTTCTCCAATCCCTCTTCCTGCAAAATCACCAGCGCCTCGTGCAGGCCGTACAGGGCGTTCACCGGCGCAGTGTGATGATAGGCACGTTTGGCACCCTCGCCCCAATACCCCATCACCAGGTTCAGGTCCAGGAACCAGCTCTGTACCGGGTGTTTGCGGGCCTTGATGCGCGCCACGGCGGCCGTGCTGAAACTCACCGGCGACAGCCCCGGCGTGCAGGACAGACACTTTTGGGTGCCAGAATAGATCGCGTCAATGCCCCATTCATCCACCTTCACCGGCGTGCCACCGAGGGAGGTCACCGCGTCCACAATCACCAGGCAGTCGTGGGTGTGGGCAATGCGGCACAAAGTCTCGGCATCGGACTGCGCGCCGGTGGAGGTCTCGGCGTGCACGAAAGCCACGGTGCTCGCCTCCGGGTGAGCCTTCAGCGCCTCCTCCAGTTTATTGGGGTCCACCGGCTGGCCCCACTCGTCCTGCACCATCACCGCCGTAGCGCCCAGGCGCTCGACGTTTTCCTTCATGCGCCCGCCGAACACACCGTTCTGGCACACGATCACCGTGTCACCAGGCTCCACCAGGTTCACGAAACAGGTCTCCATGCCAGCGGAGCCGGGGGCGGACACCGGGATGGTCAGCTCGTTTTTGGTCTGAAAAGCGTACTGCAACAGACCTTTCACCTCGTCCATCATGGCCACAAACATCGGGTCCAGGTGGCCGATGGTGGGTCGCCCCATCGCGTTCAGAATGCGTGGATGCACGTCCGACGGTCCGGGGCCCATCAGGGTACGCACGGGGGGGATAAAGGTGGAAATGGTCTCGTTTGTGGCCATGGTGGAATCTCTCAAAAAAATTGTTGACTGATTTTATTGGTTATTTATTCGGAAGGCAATCGGCCAGCAGCTCAACCCAGTGTCTGACGGGCAGCGATGATTCCGCGCCCTGCCGCAGGTGCATCAGGCAGCCAATGTTGGCGCTGGCGATCACCTGTGGAGAACCGCGCCTCAGCGCAACGAGTTTGTCGGCCCGCAGCCGATCGGACAGCACGGGTTGCAACAACGAATAAGCGCCTGCGGAGCCGCAACACAGGTGGCCGTCCGCCACTGGCGTCAGCTCGAATCCCCAGTCCCGCAGGATCTGCTCCACCACGCCACCCAGGCGCTGGCCGTGTTGCAGGGTGCAGGGGCTGTGAAAGGCCACCCGTGGCCGTGGCCCAGCGGACGACGGCGCGGGCGAGTCTGCCACCAGCTCTGCGATGTCCTTCACCTGTGCGGAAATACGCTGGGCCTTGTCCGCATACAACGGGTCGTCGCGCAGCAAATGGCCGTAGTCCTTCACCTGTAAACCGCAGGCGCTGGCGGTGCTGACTATCGCCTCCGCACCAGCCTCCGTCAACGGCCACCAGGCGTCGATGTTGCGACGCATGCGTTGGGCCGCGACCTGCGGGGCCGACAGGTGTTGCTCCACCGCGCCGCAGCAGCCACCGTCTGTGACCCGCTGCACACTGATACCCAGGTGGTCCAGCACCCGGGCCGCAGCGCAGTTAATCTCCGGCGCGGCCACCGACTGCACACAGCCGTCCAGCAGGATCACCCGGCGGGGGTGGCGGACCGCTATGTTCGCGCCTGCGACGGACGCCTTGTTTACCGCAGGCAGCGCCGTGGCCCAGCTCTGAGGCAATAGTGGACGCAGCACACGAGCCAGCCCCAGCAGTAACGCGAAACGGCGGGGAAACGGCAGCAGCTGTCGCAGCCCCCAACGCATCACACGTTGCTGCCATGGCCGGGTACCCTGCCGCTCCGCCTGCTCCCGACCGATGTCCAGCAACCGGCTATATTTCACACCGGACGGGCAGGTAGTCTCGCAGCTGCGGCAAGTGAGGCAGCGGTCGAGATGGGTACGCACGGTGTCGGCATCCCCCTCCCCTTCCAGCAGCTGTTTGATCAAATAGATGCGCCCACGCGGGCCATCCAACTCCTCGCCCAGCAATTGATAGGTGGGACAGGTGGCATTACAAAAACCGCAGTGCACGCAGCGCCGCAGAATCGCGTCAGCCTCGCGGCCCTGCGGGGAATCCAGCAGTGATTCGGGTAACTGAGTTTGCACTACAGCCCCTCGTACAGACGGCCGGGGTTGAGGATACCGACGGGGTCGAAGGCCTGTTTCAGGCGTTGATGCAAGGCCGCCAGCGCTGGTGACAACGGCTGCGCCACTGCGCCGTCGCTGGTGAAACGGGTGGCGTGGCCGCCCACTTTGTTGATCGCAACGTGAACGGCCCCGGCCTCCGCATTGGTTTTCAGCCAGCGCTGCGCGCCGCCCCAGTCATAAAAGGTCCGACCCGGCAGATCCAACGCCGGGCTGGCGGCGGGCAGAGACAACCGCCACAGCTCATCGTCGCCGCTGAAAAATCTATGTTGGCGCTCGCGCAAATCTCGCCAGAACTGTTGGCCCGTCAATTCCTCGACCTCGACAAAGATTTCCCCGCATAACGCCTCCATGGCCTCCGCCACCGCCGGTTCCGCGCCGGACAACCGCAGCCATAACACCTCGCCGTCGAAAGCCGTGGCCGACAGCGGCAGGGGCCGACCGGCCAGCCGATTCATGGCAACGATGGCATCGGCGACGTCCATGTCAGCACGAAGGCTGCGTTCGCAGACCGGTGTTGGCAGTACTTTCAGCGACACATCCAGCAGCAGCCCCAGGGTGCCTTGCGCCCCCGTCATCAGCCGCGAGATATCGTAACCCGCAACGTTTTTCATCACTTGCCCGCCGAAACGCAACACCTCGCCACGCCCGTTCACCATGCCCACCCCCAGCACGACGTCACGAGCTGCGCCGGTGAATGGGCGACGCGGACCGGACAGCCCGCAGGCGATGACACCGCCTAGGGTGGCATCCGGCGAAAACTGCGGCGGCTCGAAGGGCAACATTTGTCCAGCCTCCGCCAGCGCGGCTTGTACATCCAGCAATGGTGTTCCGGCGCGAGCGGTTATCACCAGCTCGGTGGGCTGGTACTCGACGATGCCGCAGTGGCCGCGCACGTCCAGCGCCACACCCTGCACCGCCCGCCCGCAAAAGGCCTTGCTGCCGCCGCCACGAATGCGCAGAGCCTGTTGGTGTTCGAAGGCGTCGCGCAGCTGCTCGGCGAGCCTCTCATGTTGATCCGCGTTCATCGCAGCGCCACCCACTTCACACCGTCATTCTGGGCTTGAGCCGAAATGACGAAGAGGTTACCCGAATCCACGTACCCGAAAACCATGCTCAAAACCGTTCCAGCTCGGGAAACGGCAGCTGGCCATCGTGCACATGCATGGCACCGAACTCCGCGCAGCGGTGCAGGGTGGGCACGGCCTTGCCGGGGTTCAGCAGGCCCGCGGGATCAAAGGCGGCCTTTACCGCGTGCATCTGGGTCAGTTCTGCGGCGCTGAACTGGCTACACATTTGGTTGATTTTTTCCATACCCACGCCGTGTTCACCGGTGATGCTGCCGCCCACGGCCACGCACAGTTCAAGGATTTTGCCGCCCATTTCCTCGGTGCGTTGCAGCTCGCCGGGGCGGTTGGCGTCGAACAGGATCAGCGGGTGCAGGTTGCCGTCACCGGCGTGGAATACGTTGGCCACCGGCAAACCGTAGTCACGGGACAGGGTTTCGATGCCGGACAGCACTTCGGGCAGGCGGTGGCGAGGAATGGTGCCGTCCATGCAGTAGTAGTCGGGGGAGATGCGGCCCATGGCCGGAAAGGCGGCCTTGCGCCCTTTCCAGAACAGAGCGCGTTCGTCGGCATCGCGAGCGATGCGCACTTCTCGGGCACCGCACTGCGCCAGCAGTTTCCGCACTCGCATCACGTCGGTTTCCACCTCGGCGCGGCTGCCGTCCAGTTCGCACAGCAAGATGGCGGCGGCGTCCTCGGGATACCCGGCGTGGGCGAATGCCTCGGCGGCGCGGATCGCGGGGTTGTCCATCATTTCCAGCCCGGCGGGGATGATGCCAGCGCCGATAATGCGGCCCACGGCGTCACCGGCGGGCACCACGTCGTCGAAGGCCGCCAGCAGCACCTGCGCAGTGTCGGGGACGGGCAAGAGTTTCACCACCACTTCGACGATCACACCCAGTAAGCCTTCGGAGCCGGTCATCAATGCCAGCAGGTCGTAACCCGGTGCATCCAGCCCGGTGCCGCCAACGGTGAATTGCTCGCCATCCATGGTGACGATGCCCAGTTGCACGATGTTGTGCACGGTGAGCCCGTATTTGAGGCAGTGCACGCCGCCCGCATTTTCCGCCACGTTGCCGCCGATGGAGCAGGCGATTTGTGACGACGGGTCCGGTGCGTAGTACAAGCCGTGTTCAGCCACGGCTTCAGAGATGGCGAGGTTGCGCACCCCGGGCTGCACGCGCGCGGTGCGGTTCAGCGGGTCAATGTCGAGGATGCGGTTGAATTTGGCGAGGCTCAGCAATACACCGTCCGTCAACGGCAGCGCACCACCGGACAAACCCGTGCCTGCTCCCCGCGCCACCACCGGCACCGCGAGTTCCGCGCAGATGCGCAGCACCCGCTGCACCTGGTTGATATCTTCCGGCAACACCACCAGCAGCGGCAGGCGGCGGTACACGGACAGGCCGTCACATTCGTAGGGGCGGCGCTCGGTCTCAGTGACCAGTATCGACGAGTCGGGAAGGAATGCGCGAAAACGCTGTGCCAGTGCGGCCTGTGGTGATGCGGCGGTCATGCGGCGCGCCCCTGCCTGTGAGGATCGAACGAGAGTTCAAAGGAGCGGCGAGTATACGGGGCGCTATTTGCCTGCTTCAACCCCGAGAAAGTAGGTCATTTATTCAGGCACTGGCGTACTTGGCATTTTCATGGAAAAAGTTAAAACATTCCTCCAGCTCGCGCTTGCGCTCCGGGTTCTGTTCCATTCCAACAAAGCACACGCCGCACAGTTGTTGCCCGCCTTCCATGCGCTGCCATTTGATTTCACCTTGCAAGGGCACCGGGCTTTGTGACTCGTACTGTTTAATATCGTCAAAAGGCCGGAATATTTGCAGGTCGATGAGTTCGGCAGGGTCCAGCTTTTTTTGTAGGCGCAGCTTCATGCCGGAGAGGCTGAGATCACTACAAATGCTCTCAAATGTTTCACCATGCTGCCAAAAACGTACCCGCATTTGCCGTTGCAGACGCGGCGTGGCGCGCTTGTCGTGGCTTTTTCGCATCACCCCGCTTTCCTGTCCCAGGGTGAAACGCGACAACAATTCACGCAGCGTGCGCGTCACCTGATACAGGTCATCGCCAATGCTAGAGGTACCCTCCACCTTGATGGCGTTGTCCCGCACACTTTCAAACAGCCCGGCGAGCATAACCCGCAGCATTTGCAGCTGGTTAAGCTGGGTACCGCTAACCTCGGCGATGTGCTGGTTGGCGGTGGCGGTGGACGAAATATCGTCCGCAATGGTTTCAAACACATCACCAGTGTGGCGCGCCCGCTCCTGGCTGCCAAGCACCCCTTCCACCACGGAGGCCATGGATTGGGATACCTGCCCCACCTGTTCGTTCACCTGATCGATGATGGTGGTAATTTCGGCGGTGGAATCAGTGGTGCGGGCGGCGAGGTTGCGCACCTCATCCGCCACGACGGCAAAACCCCGCCCGGAGTCACCAGCACGGGCGGCCTCGATGGCGGCATTCAATGCCAGCAGGTTGGTCTGCTCGGCGATACCGCGGATAGTGCCGAGAATGTCGTAGATTTTTTCCGCCGCGCCCTTGAGTTCCGCCACTTGCTCCGAGGCTCGGTTCACCTCATCCACGGTATTGTCCATGGAGTGGATGTTGCCGCTGATGTATTCCTTACCCTTAGCCGCGCCCGCCGAGGCCTTTTGCGCCCGCTCGCGAACATCCTCGGCCATTTGCTGTACCGATTCAGAAATCCCCGTTAGCTCGGTGGTGGCGCTTTCAACCTCCCCGGTACGTTTGTCGATGGATTCACTCACCAGCCCGATTTCACGGGAAATCGTCGCCACCTGATAGGCGGACTGCTCCATTTGCGCGCTGTTGCCGTCCACATTGCGGATAATGCTGGCAAGCCCGGCAATCACGGCGTTAAAACGACGTTCGAGGATGCCGATTTCGTCCTCAGAAACGGTGTTCACCTTAACGGTGAGGTCGCCCTTCTCCAGGCCGTCAAGGGCCGCGCACAATGTCTGAATGGGTTTGGTGAACAAGCGGGCCAAGGCTGCAATGACAACGAACAACAGCACGAACTCCAACCCGGACTGCCACAGAGAATCAAAAACATAAGCGGCCAATTCGGCATCGAGCTGCGCCGCCACATCGGCCTGCAACGGTTGCTGTTTGGCGATAGCTATCATGCGTTGCAGCTCGCCGTAACCAACCCAGCGATTAATCACAATGGTCACCATCACCACCACAAAAAAGCTTATTTGTAGCTTCCAGCGGATGCCCATGGCAAAAAACCATCTGAATAATAAATGCCGCATGTGTCTCGTTTTCTCCCAACCAGCTACTCTATACTGCTCTTACTCAGGTGGTAGCGGCAACAGCGGGGGAAGCTGTAACTGGGGTCAAAAAACCCTCGGCAGGAACCGCAAAAGTGAACGGGGTCCAGCGCCGAAGAGAGGCGTGTTCAGGAATCCAGCCTCAGGCGGGATAATACGCGGTGTTTCGTCTGGATAAAATCCGAATGCGGAACATGCAACAAGTCAGACAAACGCCGCATCAGTTGTTCCTCGTAGGGCTCCATTTCGCCATCGGAAAACACCACTTCCCACAGCATTTCCATCAACTGCGCCTTCTCTTTATGGGAATGGTTAATTAACGAGGTGAACTGGTGGTAACACGTTGCATCCTTGGCCTGCTGCTCCGCCAGCGTCAGCAACTCCGCAGTTTGTGCGCTGGATAATTCAAAGTTCGCGGCCAAAGCCCGCGACACCACCGCCTGTTCCACCGGCTTCACGTCATCGTCGGCGCGCGTCATTTCCACCAACAGCACGGCAGCAGCCGATCGCAGGCGTTGTTGTTGTGCCTGCTCGTCTTTCTCCGTAGCGACGTTGAGATGTTTGTCGAAAAACTGTTTGAATCGATCGATCATAGTAGTGTCCTAGAAAATGGGCCGCCCAATGTAATGAATCATCGCCCCCAAATTCAAGCGACCACATTTGCGCCAAAAAAATGCGCCATTCCCACCGTAACCAATGCACCATCCCACCAGAGGCGCAACACTCGGTAATAGTGGGTGGTGAACCCTTTCCATGCTGGGACTTTCACCCGACCAGATGGCCACGCTTTGCGCGGCGCGTTAACGTCAAAAATAACGAGTTTAACAAGCCGTCCGATGGCGGGGTATCGAAACACCTCCTGTATCGATATGATACTTGTCGTCAATTTTTTCCATCGTAATGACTTTCGCAGCAAAATCCATGGCCCTCCTCTGGCAGAAAAAAACCAAAGACACCTGTTATGAAGTACGTACCGCCGGGCAATCCCGGCGGCTTTACAGCAACGGCGTATTTCACAGCCAGTATCACCCGCAACGTAAACACAGTGGCGGTGTTTGGGACTTGCTGGTATTGCCAGCATTATTCCGCCCACCTCATCGCATCCGCCGTGTGTTAGTGCTAGGCGTGGGTGGAGGTTCCGCCATTCACCTGCTGAGACACTTCGTTGCACCGGAACAGATCGTTGGCGTTGAACTCAACAAAACCCACTTACAGGTTGCACGACAGTTTTTCGGAATCAAAAAAGACATGGCGGAACTGCACCATGCCGACGCTGTGCACTGGTTAAACGCCTACAACGGCCCTGCTTTCGACATGATAATTGACGACCTGTTCGGCAACGACACCAATACCGAACGCGCAGTACCCGCCGACAGCCCTTGGTGCCAAACATTGTTAAAAAATCTCAACCGCAACGGCATCTTGGTAATGAATTTTATCGGCTCAAAAGCCATGCGCACAAGCGCCTGCGTCGCTGACCCCGCCATTGCCCGGCACTTCAAATCCACCTTTCAACTCAGCTTGCCCGCCTACGAAAACGTCATTGGTGTTTTTTCCGGCGCCCCCGCCAACAGCAAAATTTTGCGCCAACGTATTAACGACATTCCAGAATTAAACCGCGCCCGGCTAGGCTTTCGGATTCGAAAATTGAAAACATCATAAATCAACATGCCTCAGCAGTTGAGGCCCCCAGCCATACTGACTTAACTCATCAGTTTAAAAATACAATCTGGACATAGCCTGGTCCACTTTTACTTTGACCCTCTCCTTTATCAGGACGACACGTTTTCACCAATCATCGCTTGATGTTTTTCATCCAGAACTAACGCAGGGCTAAGCCACTTAAGGGAAAATTTCGTTATCATGACTTTGGCCGCCTGTAAAATAATTCCCGATCGGGAATATTGCGCTATACTCTTGATTCGCCAAGTCCATCCTTACAGGACCACCGTATGGAAAACGTGGTACACAACCCAGCCGAATTAGGTGAGATTGCTGGAAAAACGCGTGCCGAATTGGGTCTACGCCAGCCCTTTATCGGGGAAGTTGAGCATGGTAAAGCCACTGCCCAGATTGGCGAAGTGATGCAAATGCTGGAGAGCATTGGGCAGGAAGTGGTCATCAGGCCCCAGACCCGCGAGTTTATGGCCAATCCACATACCTTGGGGCTGTCCAAGGGACGCTTTTGGTCTTCGGGTAATCAGTTACCGGCCACACGCATTATAGCGCGGGTGCTAGCCGACCCAGCTGAACCCGACCTGGTCAAATTGAAACAGCATTTCGGCATGGGCCTGATCCTGGCAACATGGAAACGATTAACCGAACGCGGTGATATCGCCGAATCTG
>JAADHZ010000099.1 GCA_013151575.1 Gammaproteobacteria bacterium | reverse complement strand
GTCCACGGTGTGGTGGTCCAGATGACCACGGAGATGGGACCTTCGCCCGTATGTTTTTCGCTGGTTTCTTCAACATGATGCACGCGTGCAAACAGCGCCGGTTCGTCGAGCACGGCAAAACGCACGTCGATGGCTAGCGAAGTTTTGTCTTCATATTCCACCTCGGCTTCCGCCAATGCCGAGCCGCAATCGGTACACCAGTGCACGGGTTTGGAGCCCTTGTGTAAATGCCCAGCGTCGATGACTTTGCCGAGGGTTCGGATGATGTCCGCCTCAAACTGGAAATCCATGGTCAGATACGGATTGTCCCAATCGCCGAATATTCCTAAGCGTTTAAAATCCTCACGCTGCCCGTCCACCTGTTTTTGCGCGTAGGTACGGCAGGCTTTGCGGAAAGTAGAAGCATCCACTTTCACTCCGGCCTTGCCTATTTTTTTCTCCACATTGAGTTCGATGGGCAGACCATGGCAGTCCCAGCCTGGCACGTAAGGCGCATCAAAACCGCTGAGGGTTTTGGCTTTGACGATAATGTCCTTCAGCACCTTGTTTACCGCGTGGCCGATGTGGATGTCGCCGTTAGCGTAAGGCGGGCCGTCGTGCAGGATAAACTTTTTACGACCAGCGCCAGTCTCACGCAGCTTTTGGTACAAACCAGTTTCTTGCCACTGCTTCAGCATGTCCGGCTCACGTTTAGCCAGATTGCCACGCATGGGGAAATCCGTTTGGGGCAGGTTTAGGGTAGATTTGTAGTCGTTCGACTCACTCACGGCGGGAGGTCTCTCAATCAAAAGGTAAGATAAATTATGGATTGGCCGGATCCGTAAAGACACCGCCAAAGTGGAGCATTTTACCCGGTCACGACGGCCAACGGCTAGGTATCAAGTTTGGCTCATCGAAAATTCTGGCCGGACATCACTTGTATAAGCTTCCTGTGCTAACCTTCCGCCCATGACAACCAAAACTCACAGAGCGGGCCGACACCTGCTCAAACTCATCGAATACGGTGGGTTGATCATCATCACCGTCGCCACGCTCATCGCTGGCACCCAGGAAATTCTCAGCATGGTGGGCGCAGGCCGGGTCACCCTGGCCGACCTGTTGATGCTGTTTATTTATCTTGAAGTCGTCGCCATGGTGGGCGTGTACCTAGAATCCGGCAAACTGCCCGTACGCATGCCGTTGTACATCGCCATCGTCGCCCTTGCCCGATATCTGGCCCTGGACATCAAAAACATCGACAGCTGGGAAATTATCGCCGTAGCCTCCGCCATCCTGGTGCTGTCCAGCTCTGCGCTGCTGATCCGCTACGGCAAATACCGTTTTCCCTATCCACCGGGCGACCACGAACCGGGTTGGGATGATCACGATACCGATCAAAAAAAACCATGATGGGCATTCGCCCCGCACACGCAAGATGCCAAAATGGGGCCGGAACCAATGTCATTACGTTAACAAATTAGTAGGTTGGCGGTGAGCTTTCGAACCCCAACAGGCGTTGGATTCGTAAGCTTGCCACCAACCCACAACTAATCGTCTACATAAAAAATCCCGCATTGCGCGGGATTTTGTCGCTACCTGATTTAATTGGTGGGCCTGCACGGACTTGAACCGCGGACCAAGGGATTATGAGTCCCCTGCTCTAACCAACTGAGCTACAGGCCCGTAAGTGGCGGGCTGATTGAGGCAACAACAGGCAGCCAATGGCCCTGTTAGGAAGACTCGGAGGATGTGGAATCCTGAGCCTCTGCGTCGATAAAGCTGCGCAGGTTGTCTGAGCGACTGGGGTGGCGCAATTTGCGTAGCGCCTTTGCCTCAATCTGACGAATGCGCTCGCGGGTGACGTCGAACTGTTTACCCACTTCTTCCAACGTGTGGTCGGTGTTCATGTCGATGCCGAAGCGCATGCGCAGCACTTTGGCTTCGCGTGCGGTGAGGCTGTCCAGAACGTCCAGTGTGGCTTCGCGCAGCCCTTCGAAGGTGGCGGAATTCACCGGCGACAGCATGTGCTGGTCTTCGATGAAGTCACCCAGGCGGGAGTCTTCGTCGTCGCCGATAGGGGTTTCCATGGAAATAGGCTCTTTGGCAATTTTCAGCACTTTGCGCACTTTTTCTTCGGACATTTCCATGCGTATGGCCAATTCTTCCGGCAGAGGTTCGCGGCCCATTTCCTGCAACATCTGACGTGAGATGCGATTGAGTTTGTTGATGGTTTCGATCATGTGCACGGGAATACGAATGGTGCGCGCCTGATCCGCGATGGAGCGAGTAATGGCCTGACGAATCCACCAGGTGGCGTAGGTGGAAAATTTATAGCCGCGACGGTATTCAAATTTGTCTACGGCTTTCATCAGGCCAATATTGCCTTCCTGGATCAGGTCGAGGAATTGCAAACCTCGATTGGTGTATTTTTTGGCGATGGAGATCACCAGCCGTAGGTTGGCTTCGACCATTTCTTTTTTGGCGCGGCGGGCCTTGGCCTCGCCGATGGACATCTTGCGATTGATTTCTTTGATTTCGCCGATGGAAATTCCGGAGGAGGTCTGAATGGACACTAGGCGATTTTGCGCACGCCGGATGTCATCGGCGTATTCCACCAGTACGGGGGAATAGCTTTCTTTGGCGTCAATCTGACGCTGCAGCCATCCCAGGTCGGTTTCGTTGTCAGGGAAGGTGGTGATGAAGTCTTTGCGGGGCATGCGCGCTTTGCTGACACAAATATTCATGATAATACGCTCGGCGCTGCGCACGCTGTTAACCAGTTGACGCACATCGGCTACCAGTTTCAGCGACAGTTTCGGCACCAATTTCATTTGGTCAAGTTGTTCGACCATGTCCGCATAAATGTCCTGCGTACGTTTGTCCAGCCTGCCGTGTTTTTCCGCCGCTTTGTAGTATTTGTCGAAGCACTTGCGCAGTGTGCCGAAGCGTTCTTTCACTTCTTCCAGGTCGGGGCCGGTGTCAACTTCTTCCTCGTCATCGTCGTCCTGTTTGTCCGCGCCCGGTTTTTTCTGGGGTGCGGGCTGGGGTGGAAGATCATCTGCTTCTGTGACAAAACCGGTCATGATGTCGGCGAGTTTAGCTTCGCTGTCTTCAAATTTTTGATGAATGTTGAGCACGGTTTGAATCGTGCAGGGGCACCGGGCCAACGCGTTCATTACCTGGCGGATGCCGTCCTCAATACGTTTGGCGATAACAATTTCGCCCTCGCGGGTGAGCAGCTCAACGGTGCCCATTTCGCGCATGTACATGCGCACGGGGTCGGTGGTACGGCCAAAATCACTGTCTACAGTGGCGAGCGCCTGGGCGGCTTCTTCGGCGGCGTCTTCGTCGGTAGAAACGCTGCTTTCGTCAGACAACACCATGGTGTCGGTATCCGGTGCAACTTCGTGCACCACGATACCCATGTCGTTAATCATGCTCACAATGTCTTCAATCTGCTGAGGGTCAACGATATCGTTGGGCAGATGATCGTTAACCTCGCGATAGGTCAGAAATCCCTGCTCTTTGCCCTTGGCGATAAGAACCTTCAGTCGCGATTGTTGTTCGGCATTAATAGACATGTGCTTGGTCGACCCTCAAAATGCGGACGCGGAAAATAGCCGCGTAGTATATCTGGTTCAGAGGGCATTGGCGACAGCTGCGCGGCACCACCTAAAATATCAGGCTTCACCCTCTCCCTTGGCGGCAAGTGCTTGCTGCAACTGCCTTTTTTCCTGTTCGCTCAAATCACCGAGACGGGCTTTGCCAAGCAGGGCATCGAGCTGCTGTTCGTCGCGCTGCGCAGCCAGGCTGGTCAACAAGTCTCGAAATTCGGCCTCTATCCCGTCTTCTGGCAGCACTAAGGGCTGCGCAGCCAGCTTTGCCAGATGCCGCCCGGCGTCATCGTGGCGCCAGTGCTCTATAATGACGCCACAACTGACGTGTGGGTTCAAGCGGGCGAATTCAACCAGTTGCCGCAATATCGGCAGACCGGGCAAGTCTAGATCCGCCAAAAACTCACCGTCTTCACATAAACCTGCCAGCGTCGGCCGATGCAACAGTAGACGAATGGCCTGACGCACCGCAGACGGGGCGCCCCCTTGTTCGCGAACGGCGTTGGCTGCCCTGTAGGCCCGCGTCGGTTTTTTTCGCACAGCCGTTACCGTGAGATCAGGCAGCGCACCGATATCAATTCGGGCAATGCTCGCTAGCTGCGTCGCCATCATATGACGAAAAACCCCCTCGGGAAGTTTCGCCAGCAGCGGCCGGGACTGCTCCACGAGACGAGCCCGGCCGTCGATGGTGGATAAGTCGACCGCTGCGGTCATTTCTCCAAAAAAATAATCCGCGGTGGACACTGCGTCTGTTACGCGCGTCTCGAAGCTTTCTTTACCCTCCTGCCGAATCAACGTGTCTGGGTCCTCGCCATCGGGCAAAAACATGAATTTGATTTGCCTGCCTTCGCTGAGTACCGGCAAGGCGTTTTCCAGTGCGCGCCAGGCAGCCTGTCGGCCCGCGCGGTCACCGTCGAAGCAGAACGCCACCTGTGGCACGATGCGAAACATCCGTTCAAGATGATCCCGTGTGGTGGCGGTCCCCAGGGTGGCAACCACGTTGTTTACCCCAAATTGGGCGAGGGACACCACATCCATGTAACCTTCCACCACCACCAGCCGCTCCAACTTTCGTTCGGCCTTGCGTGCTTGATACAGGCCGTAAAGCTCCCGGCCCTTGTGAAAAATACTGGTCTCCGAGGAGTTCAGGTATTTGGGGCCGTCATCACCACCCAGCAGTCGCCCGCCAAAGGCGATAACACGTCCACCACGATCGCGGATCGGAAACATGATGCGGTCACGAAAGCGGTCGTAGTGACCGCCACTGTCTTTTTTCACCACCATGCCGGCCAGTTGCAATTGCTCGATGCTCACGCCTTGCGCCTTCAACCCGGGGCCGAGACTGTCCCAGCCCGAGGGCGCGAAGCCCAGCTCGAAGCGGGCAGCGACTTCACCGCTGAGCCCGCGCCCTTTTAGGTATTCCGTGGCGCGGTCGGCATCCGCGTGCTGGCGCAGTTGTTGCTGATAAAACGCCGCGACCTTTTCCATCACCGGATACAAATCTTGATGGCTTTTTTCAACGGGGGCGATGCCCGCTTCGCGAGGCACCTGCATACTCACGCCGGTGGCCAGTTCCTCCGCCGCTTCCACAAAACCCAGGTGCTCGTACTCCATCAAAAACCCCAGTGCCGAACCGTGGGCACCACAGCCGAAGCAGTGATAAAACTGCTTATCAGGGCTAACGGTAAATGAAGGGGTTTTTTCGTTGTGGAAGGGGCAGCAGGCGTGATATTCGCGCCCGGCTTTTTTCAGCTGCACGCGGGAATCGATAACGTCGACGATATCCACCCGCGCCAACAATTCATCAATAAAAGAGGAGGGGATGCGACCGGCCATAGGAGCTATGTTATGACGCCGACGCAGTCTTGTCTGCGTCGGCTAAAAGTCGGCGAGAAAAGTCGATTTGAAGCGAGGAGGTAAAGTGGCGATCAAGTGCTGAGGTGGGCTTTAATTTTTTTGCTCACCGCGCCCATGTCTGCACGGCCCTGCACCTGAGGCTTGAGTATTCCCATGACCTTGCCCATGTCTTTCATGGACTCGGCGCCACTGGTCTTAATGGCCTGTGAGATGAGCGCATCGAGTTCGGCTTTATCCAGTGCTGCGGGCAGGTAGTCCTGCAATACGCCGATTTCGTAATGTTCCTGATCAGCCAGTTCCTGGCGACCGGCGTCCTCAAATTGGCGCACCGAATCCCGGCGCTGCTTGACCATTTTATCCAGCACTGCCAACACCTGCGTGTCATCCAGTTCGATGCGCTCATCCACTTCGCGCTGCTTGAGGGCTGCCAGCGCCAGGCGCACCACCCCAAGACGGGGCTTGTCCTTGCTGCGCATCGCAGTCTTCATGTCATCGGTCAGGCGTTGCTTGAGGGGGGAATCGGCCATGGGTATCTCACAAAAACAAACTGGCGGAACAGGGGCACAACCGACCACGCCGCCGTGGCATTAGCCACAGCGGCGCAAGGAAGCACTAAACAATGGACAAATTCAGTAGAGGCGCTTGCGACGCTGCACGTCACGGAAAACCTTCTTCATGTGACGCTTCACCGCGGCGGCCATCTTGCGTTGGCGGGCCTGGGTGGGTTTTTCGTAAAATTCACGGCGACGCACTTCGGTGAGCACACCGGCTTTTTCGCAGGAACGTTTGAAACGACGCAGGGCAACGTCAAAGGGCTCGTTTTCTCGAACACGTACACTCGGCATTAGACTTCCAATCCTTATCTGTGTGGTTTTCTGTTTAACTGTCTGTTTTAAACCGTCTATTTTACTGACGGGTAACGAGTAAAAAGGTAGCAAATGAATCAACCCGCCTCACGGATCAAAGCAATGATACAATCTCGTCTTCACCACCCACCACTTAACGGCGGGCGAGGAAACGGCGAAGTTTAGCCAGTTGCGCCACAAAATGCAAAGCCCGATGACCCGGGCCGCCACAAACCAACAACACTACAGGAAGCTGACACAGTGGCCATTCGAGTATTGGGCATCGAGACCTCCTGTGATGAAACCGGCGTCGCCATTTACGACAGCGAGCGCGGCCTGCTGGCGGACGTCCTCTACAGTCAGGTCGCGCTGCACGCCGATTACGGTGGTGTAGTGCCGGAGCTGGCGTCACGGGACCACGTGCGCAAAACCCTGCCGCTGATCAAACAGGCAATGGAACAGGCCAACTGCACCCGCACCGACCTAGACGGTATTGCATTCACCGCTGGCCCCGGCCTGGTGGGGGCGCTGCTGGTGGGGGCTGCCATCGGACGCAGTCTGGCCTGGTCGCTGGACCTGCCTGCGATCGCCGTCCATCACATGGAAGGCCACCTGCTGGCTCCGTTGCTGGAAGACAATCCGCCCGATTTTCCGTTTGTGGCCCTGCTGGTATCCGGCGGTCACACTCTGCTGGTAGCGGTGAACGGCGTGGGTGAATACCGGATCATCGGTGACACTCTGGACGATGCCGCTGGCGAGGCCTTCGACAAAACGGCCAAACTGCTGGGACTGGGTTATCCTGGCGGGCCGGCGCTGGCCGCGCTGGCCGAACATGGAAATCCCACACGTTTCCGTTTCCCTCGCCCGATGACCAATCGCCCTGGGCTGGACTTCAGTTTCAGCGGGCTCAAAACTTTCGCCGTCAACACCCTGGCGGAGAATGTCTGTGGCGACGACACCCGTGATGCACAGACCCGTGCCGATATCGCCCGCGCCTTCGAGGATGCCGTCGCAGACACCCTGGCCATTAAATGCAAGCGCGCATTACAGCAAACCGGCCTGACCCGACTGGTGATAGCTGGTGGCGTCAGCGCCAACCGCAGTCTGCGGGCACGGCTACACACCCTGGCTCAAAAAGAACGCGCGGAGGTTTTTTATCCCCGCGCAGAATTTTGCACCGACAACGGTGCGATGATCGCTTTTGCCGGTAGTCTGCGGCTTCAGGCGGGCAACGACAACACACGAAACGATAGCCGCTTTAACGCTTACCCACGCTGGCCCATCGATACCCTCAGCCCGCCCTGAGCATCGTCGGGCGAGATCGTCAGACACAAAAAAAGCCGATCCCCACATGCGGGGATCGGCTTTTTTCATGAACCTTAAGGTCGCGGCTTAACCTGCCATGTCCTTCAATTTTTTCAGCGGCTGAACCTTCACCACAGTACGGGCAGGCTTGGCTTTGAAAATGGTCTCTTCGCCGGTAAAAGGATTAATGCCCTTACGTTTTTTGGTGGCTGGTTTACGCACGGTTTTTACTTTGCACAGACCGGGCAGGGTAAAGGTGCCCGCGCCGTTCTTTTTGATGTGGCCGTTAATGACGACCGTCAATGCATCAAACACCTTGATGATATCTTTTTTGGACAGCTCGGTGTCCTCTGCCAATTTGGCATACAAGACTGCCTTGGTCATCGGTTCTTTGATGGTGGCAATGCGTTTTACCGGCGCTGCTTTTTTGGCCGCAGCCTTCTTTTTACTCGCAGCTTTTTTTACAACTTTCTTTTTTATCGCCATTCGGCAATCCCCTTTTTTCGGTGAGTTAGATTTGAATTCAAGAGCGGGTTTCAACGTTCAACCAAGCGTCGCGATTCTACCAACATGTCGCTGACATGAAACCGCCGCAGGCTGATTTGCCGGGTTTTATAGTCTTTTTTTGCTTTTCATGCAACGAAACTTCACCTAAAGCTGCAAAGTTTTTACGTGCCATTCGGCAATCGACACGATACCATTGGCAGAGATACGATAAAAACCACTACCCAACCAAGGCCATGAACAAGCCAACCGACGCCGACAAATCAACGCGTAATCTCCCCAAGGTGCTGGATTCCAGCCTCATTGCGCAAACACGCATTTTCAAAATAGAACAGCGCAACCTTCGTTTCAGCAATGGCGTGGACGTCAGCTATGAACGTCTGGTAGGTTCATCCAACGGCGCAGTGCTCATCGTGCCCCTGTTGGATGACAACACGGTGTTGATGATTCGCGAGTACGCCGCCGGAGTTCACCGCTACGAACTGGCCCTGCCCAAGGGCCGTATCGAAACAGGGGAAGAACTGCTGGATGCAGCCAACCGGGAAATCATGGAGGAGGTGGGTTACGGGGCGCGATCTCTTCACCATCTCACCAGTCTGACCGTTGCACCCAGTTACCTCGGTCACCAGACCCACATCGTGCTGGCACGGGAACTTTATCCCGAAAGACACGCAGGCGATGAACCGGAAGAAATTGAAGTAGTGCCGTGGCAACTTAACCGATTACCGGAATTGCTGGCCCATGAAGAATGCACGGAGGCCCGCAGCATTGCGGCTTTGTTTATGGTGCGCGAACACCTCAGATGAAACCTCTGACATCATTTAACGGTCTATAGACAGATACGGCTCACTCTAAAAATGACGAAACGGAATGATGTGTTGAACAGGAAATCAGATTCAGACTTACTGAATAGCATCATGGCCCTGTCTCGCGAGGCTGGCGACTGCATACTGGACGTGTACGATACCGATTTCGAGGTCACCTGCAAATCCGACAACACACCGCTCACCAGCGCAGACATCGCCGCCCACAACTGCATCCTCACTGCACTGGGCGAACTCACACCAGATGTGCCCGTGTTATCTGAAGAATCCACCGAAATCCCCTTCGCAGAGCGTACCTGCTGGGACCGCTACTGGCTGGTGGACCCGCTGGACGGCACCCGCGAGTTCGTCAAACGCAACGGCGAATTCACTGTCAACATCGCGCTCATCGAGCACCACGAGCCCGTATTAGGGGTGGTGTACGCACCGGTCACCGGCGTCACTTATTATGCCTCTCGCGGCAACGGTGCTTTTAAACGCATGCCGGACGGCGAAACCGTCGGCCTGAAAACCCGGCAAAAAAACCCAGAGAAAAACATTATCGCCAGCAGCCGTTCCCCTCGCAGCGATTCGTTAGCGGCATTTTTGAAACGAATTGGGAAATATGAGGTCATCACCCTGGGCAGTTCGCTGAAGTCCTGCTTGGTGGCCGAAGGTCGCGCCGACATTTACCCCCGCCTGGGCCCCACCTCGGAATGGGATACCGCCGCCGCACAATGCGTGGTAGAAGAAGCTGGCGGGCGCATCACCACAACGGACATGCAAACCTTGCGATATAACACCAAGGATTCATTGTTGAACCCACATTTCCTGGTATTCGGTGATGCAACCTTCGACTGGAGCGTTTTTCTTTAGTACCCTTCAGCATTCTTCGCAGGGCGCCACACCCGAGCCGCCTTACATCACAACCTGACAACCCACCTGTAAACGAAGGACATATCGTGAAATCTACAAAATTATTAGTGATCGCCGCCGTCAGCTTATTCGCCGCCCACGCCGTTCAGGCCGCTGACACCAAACCCACCACAGACAAGGAAAAATTCAGTTACGCCATCGGCTTCCAAATTGGCCAGGGCTTCAAACGTGACAGTCTCGATATCGACACTAAAGCCATGTCACAGGCGATCAAAGACGTGCTAAGCAACACCGACCCACAACTGTCCATTGCCGAAATGCGTGGCGCAATGGAAACGGCGCAGAAAAAACTGCTGGCTCAGCGCGAAACAAAAGGCAACAAAGCCAAAACTGACGGCGAGGCTTTTCTGGCTGAAAACAAGAAAAAAGATGGCGTGATCACCCTGCCCAGCGGCCTGCAATACAAGGTGCTCAAAAGCGGCAAGGGCGAGCAGCCCAAGGCTGATTCCTCCATTACCGCGCACTACAAAGGCGCGCTCATCAACGGTGAGGAATTTGACAGCTCCTACAGTCGCAACGAGCCAGCCACTTTTAATGTTGGCCAGGTCATCAAGGGCTGGCAGGAAATCCTACCGCTGATGCATGTAGGCGATCACTGGCAGGTGGTCATCCCTTCCGGGCAGGCCTACGGGGAACGTGGTTCCGGCGCCAATATTGGCCCTAATGAAACCCTGGTTTTTGAAATTGACCTGCTGAAAATCAACTAGTACACCTTCACGTTTTCAAAACGAAAACATGGGCGCCAGCACCTTTACGCAACACCTGTTAACGGTGCTGCGCGCCCACCCCGCCGGGCTCAGCGAGTTCGAACTCATTACCCGGTTACAGGCTTCCGGCGAATCCGCCTTCAAAAAAGATTGCCTGCGCAACACTCTTTCACTGTTTCAAAGCCACTTTTTCCTGTTTCATTCACTGTACCGGTTACGCGATCAATTGTGGGAATCAGGCGAGGCACGACTCGACATCCACACATTACGTATTCAATTGCTGCCCGCCACACTCAAACACAACGCCCAACTTGCCGAGCATGACCCGCTACGGGGTTATTATCTCAATCTGGACAATCTGGAAAACACCGATGAGACCGACGTTAAGCATCTGCTAAACAGCTTTTGGAAAAAATTTATGCGTGATGACGAACGCTTGCAAGCACTGCGGGTACTGGAGCTGGAAGCACCAGCAAATTGGGCCGAGATAAAAACCCAGCACCGGCGACTGGCCATGCAGCATCACCCGGACCGAGGCGGTGATGAGCGACGCCTGCAAGAAATCAACGTCGCGATGGATGTTTTAGCACTAGGGGAACGCCTCCACACAAAACATTCTGATTCCGCCCATAAAACGCAGAGCGAATAGCCGTCACCACTGCCAATCGGTGATGTGGTGACTCAGGTCACCGGCGTTATCTTCACTGACCACCCGTCCAACCACCGATTGCCCGGCATGCAAAACCGAAAGTGAATTGCCGCTAATCAGCGGGTGCCAGTCAAGCAGCGGTGCTTCCTCAGCCAACAAGCGATACGCACAGGTGGCAGGCAACCAGTGAAATTCTGCGAGTTTTTCCACGTTCAGCATCACGCAGTCGGGAACGTGCTGCTGACGATGAGTGTAGTCGCGACAGCGCCCCGTTTGCAGATCAAACAACCGACACACCACGTTGCATAGATAAACCTCGCCGCTGTCTTCATCTTCAAGCTTGTGCACACAGCACTTGCCGCAGCCGTCACACAGGGATTCCCACTGCTCACGGCTCATCTCCGCCAGCGACAACGATTCCCAAAATTGTTCTGCTCCCGCGCTCAACCCCGCCGCCAGGTATGAAAACGCTCGACCCACTTCAACAGAGCCTCCGGCTTATGGTTACGTTTCCAAACACCGGCGAGGTATTTGTTGGATTCCGCCAGGGTAGGGTAAATATGGATGGTGCCGAGAATTTTGTTAAGGCCGAGGCCGTGTCGCATGGCAGTCACAAACTCGGCGATCAAGTCACCCGCGTGACTGCCGACGATGGTCACGCCAAGAATTTTATCGCGACCCGGCACCGTCAACACTTTCACGAAGCCGTGGTCTTCGCTGTCCGCAATGGCGCGGTCCAGATCATCAATGCCGTACTGGCTGATTTCGTAAGCAATGCCCTGCGCTTTTGCATCACGCTCATTGAGGCCCACACGCGCCACCTCCGGGTCGGTGAATGTGGCCCAGGGGATCACTGAATAATCCACGCGAAATTTTTTGACCGGGCTGAACAACGCATTGACTGCCGCATACCACGCCTGATGCGCCGCTGTGTGAGTAAACTGGTAAGGGCCGGTGACATCACCGCACACGTAAATGTTGGAATAATTGGTGCGCAAAAATTCATCGGCCTGCACGGTGCCGCTAGGGGCTAGTGTCACCCCCAGTGCCTCCAAACCAAAACCGGTGACGTTGGCGCGACGTCCGAGCGCAATGAGAATTTGATCGAAGGCGACGGGCACGTCCTCATTTTTATGCTGACATACCAGCACTTTTTGCCCTTCCTGTGTTTCCACGCGCAAGGCTGAATGACCAGTGAGCACGTCCATGCCCTCTGCACGAAAACCCTGCACTACCCGCTCAGAGACATCCTCGTCTTCTCGTGGCAACAGATGTTCGCCTCGCTGCACCAGGATCACATCACTACCGAGGCGCTGAAAACTCTGCGCTAGCTCACAACCGATCGGCCCACCCCCCAGCACCAGCAGACGGCGGGGCCTTTCCCGCAACGACCACACGGTGTCGGACGTCAGATAACCGACCTCGTCCAGCCCCGGAAGCGACGGCACCATGGGCCGAGCGCCAGTGGCGACAATGATACTGCGCGCACTCACGGTTTTGCCGTCTACTTCCAGCTCATAGGGTGAAATCAGCCGGGCTTCTGTTTGCAGCACGTCCACGCCCAGCGATGAATAACGCTCAACCGAGTCATGCGGCGCCACCTTGGCGACGACCTGTTGCACTCGCTCCATGACGTCGGCGAAATCAAATTCCACCGTGGTTTTCTGGAAACCAAATTCTGTTGCCCGTTGTGCGTAACGCAACATTTTAGCGGAACGGATCAACGCCTTGCTGGGCACGCAACCGGTATTAAGGCAATCGCCACCCATTTGATTTTTTTCCACCAACAGCACTTTGGCTTTCACTGCGGCGGCAATGTAGGCAGACACCAGACCGGCGGAACCCCCGCCAATCACAGCCAGGTTGTAGTCAAAATGGCGGGGTTTTTTATACTGTTTCATTGGCACGACGCATCTTAATATAGCTCACCAGTTTTTTTGCCAACAGCGGAAACAGCCCCAGCAGCACAAATGAAAAAATCAGGCCCGGAGATAAAATGCCTGACAGGGAGTCCAGCGCTCCCAGTTGAGCACCGGCGTTCACGTACACAATGGTGCCCGGCAGCATACCCACTTGGCTTACCAGATAAAACCGCCATGCTTTCATTGGCGTCAAACCCATCACCAAATTGATCACAAAAAACGGAAACAACGGGATCAGCCGCAGGGTGAATAAATAAAAATCTCCCTCCGTTTCCACGCCTTTGTTAATCGCGCGCAGCTTGTCATGAAACGTGTTCTGCACATAGTCGCGCAGCACAAAACGCGAAATAAGAAAAGCCAGCGTCGCTCCCAGAGTGCTGGCGAAGGAAATGACCAAAAAACCGACACCAAGCCCGAACACCGCACCACCGGCCAACGTCATCACTGCCGCCCCCGGTAACGAAAGTGCGGCAACCGTCACATATCCTGCAAAATACAGAGCCAGGGTCATCAATTGATTTTGCGCATAAAAATCAAGCAATGCTTGACGCTGTGATTTCAGATAATCCAGAGTCAAATACTGCCCAATGTCGAACACAAAAAAACTTGCTATGAGTGCAAGCATAACCAGCAACAGCAATACGCGTGTTTTCGTCATTGGGCTTTTGATCCTCTCATTACACAGCTAGGGCTGAGCCTCGGCCCGCACAAAAGGCTAGCACACCCACATTGCATCAATTACCTGTCTGTCTCGACAGCCGGGCCAGCGTTACAAAACACTCTGCGAAATGCACCAACAATGGCATGAAAATCGATTCTGCTATTGATTCTAAATTCCTGCAAATCGGTCAATTGATTCATTTTCAATATACCTATTTTAACCCAAGAAAGAAAAGTTAAGCACAATTAATATCGTTATAACACACTGTTTTAAAATGCAATTTTATTTCTTCAGCGATGCTTTTTAAAAAACGGGTTGACATTTGGGTGCAGCCTTTATTAAAGTTGCATTTGAAATGCACTTTAAAGCTACACCTAAATAGTCAAGCATTCGAGGAGACCTTCATGGTTACATTGCACTGCTTCTCTGCCACAACCCGCAACCGTTCACACCGCTTGTTGCTGGCTTCCCTGCTGGTCGGCTTGACGCTGCTCGCGACCTCGCCGCTGCATGCAGCAAAGCGGGAAATGTCGTTGACCATCGACGAAATGCTGGTGGATGTCGCCCCCGACCTTAAATACAAAGTATTTGCCTTTAACGGCCAGGTACCCGGCCCGCTGATTCACGCGCAGGAAGGCGATGACCTGGTGATCCACGTCACCAACAACACCACGCTGTCCCACACGATTCACTGGCACGGCGTATTGCAAACCAACAGCTGGCGCAACGATGGTGTCCCCGGCGTGACCCAGCAGCCCATCAAACCAGGTGATTCGTTTACCTATCGTTTTAAGGCCGACCGCATCGGCAGCCTCTGGTATCACTGCCATGTGAACGTTAACGAGCATGTCGGTATTCGTGGCATGTGGGGTCCCCTGATAGTCGATCCGAAAAATCCTCTGCCCATCGAAAAGGAAGTCACCAAAGAAGTCATCATGATGCTCTCCACCTGGGAGAGTAAAAACGCAGACAAGTACGGTGAGGGCTCCACGCCCTATGACGTTGAAGATTACTTTTCGGTGAACGGCAAATCCTTCCCCATGACACAACCATTGCGCATGAAAACCGGTGATGTTGTGCGAGTGCGTTTTATGGGAGCCGGTGGCGCGATTCACGCCATGCACTCTCATGGCCACGACATGCTCATCACCCACAAAGATGGCCTGCCGTTGCCCAACCCCTATCATGTTGACACCATTCTGATTGGCCCCGGCGAACGTTACGACGCCATCATCCGGGCCAACCATGATGAAGGTCGATTTATCTTCCATGATCACGTCGACAAACATGTGACCGCCCGCGGCAAATTCCCCGGTGGCCCCATCACCGTGATGGAATACGACGGTACGCCCATGGACGACTGGTATGCGTGGAAAGACATCGACTATGACCCGGATTTCTTTTTCAGCGAGGCCATGAAAAAAGGTTACGGTCTCATCGAAAGTCCGCGCTTCAAGGGCACGCCGCTGAAGCGCGAACGCCGCCGCCATCGCGACGACGATTAAACCCATGAAGCACTTTGTACTGATCGCCAGCCTTATGGCTACCGGCTCCGCGTTGGCCACCGATGGTGACGCGATTCTCGAGCAACGCTGTGCTGGCTGCCATGCACTCAGTGGCCCTGCCGCGCAAAGTGTGCCGGAATTGTGGAAACGTAAAGGCCCGGACCTGTTTTACGCCGGCTCCAAGTACAAGGATAACTGGCTGGAAAAATGGCTGGTGAAACCGCGCCGCATTCGTCCCGCCGGCTATCACTACGTTCAGCACATTAAACCCGGCAAAAAACGCGACATGGTCGACATGAGCACCCTGACGCCCCATCCCGTTCTTTCAGCCGAAGACGCTGAAGATGTGGCCGAGGCGCTGATGAAACGCAAGGCACCCGCCGACCTGATTACGAAAGGTGATTTCAAAGGCGGAAGCATTTCCGCCAGCTTCGGCGAAATGGTGTTCTCCACATTTAATGGCTGCATGGCCTGTCACGAAATTGAACCAAATTTCGGTGGCCTCTCCGGCCCCGAGGTCTACACGGCCGCCAAACGTATGCAGGAAGATTACTTGGTGAGTTACATCCGTAACCCACAGGCATGGAACCCAAAAACGCCCATGCCCAACAAGCACACCGCCGAACAGAACATCCAGAAAATTGTGCGTTATTTGCAGGCATTGGCAAAGGAGAATTGGGATGAAAAAAAATAGCATTTTCCCTGCTCTGCTTATCCTGCTGTCGGTATTCGCTTCCGCTGTCTGGGCAAGTGAGGCCGAAGACAACTATAAAAACTTTTGCTGGCAATGCCACGGCATGACCGGCAACGGCATGGGCGTCAACGTGCAAGACATGTCCGTACAGCCTCGCGACCACACCAGCGCCAAGTCCATGGGCGGGCGTAGCGATGCGGACCTTTTTAAAGTCATCAAAGAAGGTGGATTGGCCATCGACAAGTCCGTGTTAATGCCTCCCTGGGGAGGCACTTTCAGCGATGAAGAAATACACGACCTGGTCACCTATCTGAGAAAACTTTGCCAATGTCGCTAACCGCGGCGCACATGGCCGGATTGCTTGATTAATGGAGGATTAAGTATTTTGTCGGGATGCTACATTTATTTTCAACCACGTGTTTAATTATATTTTCTAACTATAAAAGGGGAGCACCTATGTTTAATAAACTAACCACAACTGCCATGGCCCTGACCATTGGACTGATGGGTGCACAGGCTGCACAAGCCAAGACTGTGCACGTCACCATGACCGCAAAAGAAACCACTGTTCAGATCGACAACAAGGGCACCATGTACAAAGCCTGGACTTTCGATGGTGCCATCCCGGGTAAAACCGTGCGCGTCACCGAAGGCGATATCGTCGATTTCAAACTCATCAACCCCAAGACCAACAAAGAGTCCCACTCCATGGATTTCCATGCAGCGGAAGTTCATGTGCTGGAAGAGTTTGCCCCCGTCAAACCCGGCGAAACCAAACACTTCACGTTTAAGGCCAATCGTGCCGGCGTGTGGATGTACCACTGTGGCGCCAGCGTCATGGCACAGCATATCGCTCGCGGCATGTACGGCGTGATCATCGTTGATCCCAAGGGTGGTTACACTAAGGATTTCCCGAAACCTGATCGTGAATACGTATTGATCCAAGGCCAGTATTTCCCTGATGCCGACAACTACAAAGCCATGCTGCGTAACGAAGGTTCTATGGGTTCACTGATCAATGGCCGCATGTTCCATTATGACCCTGTGCATGACCCAGCTGCATCTCTGACGCTGGCCTCCAAGCCCGGCGAACGCGTGCGTTTCCATTTTGTTAACGCCAACATCAACAACCCTGTCGCCCTGCATCCTATCGCAGGTATCTGGGATCGCGTTTACCTCAACGGTAGCCCCAAGAACGTGTTGTACGACATGGCTACTTACGGCGTAGCGGTTTCTGAGGCAGTGAGTGTCGACATCGTGTCACCGAAAGGCAAAACTACTGCCAATGCGATCGTGGATCACACCATGAGTGCAGCCCTTCGCGGCGCCATCACCGTGCTAATCAACAGTGCTGATGCCGACCCAACCGCCGGCAAGGGTGACAACATCCTGCCCCGCGCGAAGTAAGACTGGCTGACAAATGTCACACTGAGCGTTTACAAAAGTATGTAAGCAGTAACGAGGCAGACGAAACTATCTGCACAAAAAAGGGAGGTGAAAGCCTCCCTTTTTTGTGCCTCGATTTTTAAGGTCAAAAAGTCAAGTCAAAGAGTCAAAGAGTCAAAGAGTCAAAGAGTCAAAGAAAGGTCAAAGGGTCAAATCTTTACTTATAGTATTTAATCGCTTGCTAACCACTTTATCTGTAAGCATCAGCCGATTTAACCTTGAGACTGTTTGCGACACCGTACAATAATTGCCAACCCCGAACAGGCTCGCTATCTCTGCCAACGTTCGTCCGGAGTGATCCTGACTTAATTTCATTGCAATCCATCTTGGTATGTTGGGCGCTCCCCTTCCACGCCGCGCTTTGTAGATCGAGTTCTTCGAACAATCAAAATGGTGCGCAACCTGCTCCACTATTTTCTGAATACTTATGGGCTCAACAACACCTTTTTTCGTCACCTCCCGGTCCCTGCTAATTGCTTTAGCACAAGCAGCTTCTACAAAAAAACTGTCTCCCCAGATAGCGGC
>JAADHZ010000053.1 GCA_013151575.1 Gammaproteobacteria bacterium | reverse complement strand
TGGCCGAGCGTGATGTGCGTATGGTCAAGGTAAAGCAAAAGATCTCAGGTTGCTTTCGCTCCAATCAGGGTGCGGAAACGTTTTGCCGTATTCGGGGTTATATCTCCACGGTAAAAAAGCAGGGGCATAATGTCTTTAGCGCGTTGCGTGATGCATTTGACGGTGCTGCGCTGATCATTGCCGAAGAAAAACCTACCTCCTAGAAAAAATAGACTGAGTAGTTACAAATAATCATGCAAATACTTCTATACAATGAGCTGGATAGCCGCAAAATTCCTTCATTTTCCAAGTTAAAAATATTCCTCGAAGCTGACGATTTTCGATCGGCGGAGGTAAAAAAAGTCGGTGAAAACCTCTACCGGGCAAAACTCGATAGCAGTAACCGTCTACTTTTTGCTATCTACCGTTATCAAAACCAAGCCTACGCGCTGATCCTCGAATGTATTGAACATCACGCCTATGAGAAATCACGTTTTCTCAGCCGGGGCGTCACCATCGACGAGGCTAAAATTCCCCTCGTAACGGCACTGCAAGAAGTGCCCGAAGAGCCTCTGGTCTTTCTCAATCCACAGGCGAAGCGCTTTAACCTGCTTGACAAAGTCATCTCTTTCGACAGTTCGCAACAAGCCGTTTATGCGTTACAGCCACCACTCATTGTTATTGGTTCCGCTGGCAGCGGCAAAACCGCCCTGACACTGGAGAAAATGAAAGAGGCGGTGGGTGATGTGCTCTATGTGACCCAGTCATCCTATCTGGTCAAAAATTCACGTGATCTTTATTACGCGCATAATTATGAAAACGAAGATCAGCAGGTTGACTTTCTCTCTTTTCAGGAATTTCTGGAAAGCATTCATGTCCCTGCGGGAAAAGAGATCACGTTCGCCGATTTCAATAACTGGTTTGGCCGACGCCGTCAGGCCAGTGGTATCAGTGATGCCTACAAACTCTTTGAAGAATTTAAGGGAGTGCTCACCGGCTCCATCACCGACGCGGCCCGGATGGACCGCGAAACCTATCTGTCATTAGGGGTCAAACAGTCAATATTTACCCTGCAGGAGCGCGAGCAGGTCTACGCGATTTTTGAGAAATATTTGGCATTTCTACGTGACGAACAGCTCTACGATGCCAATATTATCAGCTTCGAATACCTCTCCCGCCTGGAACCACGCTACGATTTTGTGGTGATTGACGAGGTGCAGGACATCACTAACATCCAGCTCTCGCTCATTTTGAAGGCATTGCGCAACCCGAATGACTTTGTTATCTGTGGTGATTCCAATCAGATTGTTCATCCCAATTTCTTTTCATGGTCGAAGGTCAAAAGTTTTTTTCATCACCACTCTGATAAAGAGAACGAGGCCAAAGCGCCGCCAGGCGAGTTGATCCGTATTCTCAATACCAACTACCGTAATTCCCCCCAGGTGACCGAGGTCGCCAACCGGTTGCTTAAAGTAAAAAATGCCCGCTTCGGCTCCATCGACAAAGAGAGCAACTACCTGGTCGAGAGCAACGGCCACAGTCAGGGGCAGGTGTATTTGTTGCGTGACAGTGAAAACCTGAAACGAGAGCTGGATCGCAAAACCAGTCATTCCACCCGTTTTGCTATTGTCGTCATGCAACCGGACCGCAAAGCTGAAGCAAAACGTTTCTTTCAGACACCATTGGTCTTTTCGGTGCAGGAGGCGAAAGGTCTGGAATACGAAAATGTTATTTTGCTCAATTTCATTTCGGCCGAGGAACAGCGTTTTCAGGAGATCGCCAAAGGGGTGGATCATGCCATGGTTGAGGCTGATCTGACCTACGGTCGCGTTAAGGACAAAAGCGATAAATCACTGGAGGTTTATAAGTTTCACGTCAACTCTCTCTATGTTGCCATGACCCGCGCAGTAAAGAACCTCTATATCGTCGAGTCCGCCCCCAAACAGCGATTGCTGGATCTGCTCGGATTAAGGGATGCTCAGGATACGTTGGAACTGGCGGAACAGAATTCGAGTTTTCAGGAGTGGCAGCATGAGGCCCATAAACTTGAACTCCAAGGCAAAACAGAGCAGGCCGACCAGATTCGCAACCAGATTCTTAAACAGAAAAAGGTGGAGTGGGAAGTGCTGGCGGGAGATGCAGTAACAGCACTACGTGACAAGGCAATTGTCGAGGGAAACAAAAAAGCAAAACTGGCGCTCTACGAATATGCCCTGATTTATCGAGATCAGGCATTGATAAATGACCTGCTTGAGGTGGGGTTCGCACCCGCAAAAAATCTGAAAAAAGGGCTCGATACCCTCAATCAAAAATATTACATGGCCTACGGTGCAAAAAATCCCACGGCGGTACTGCGTCAGGTGGACCGCTACGGCGCTGATTTTCGTAATCAGTTCAATCAAACCCCCCTTATGATAGCAGCCCGCCTGGGCAACACTGAACTGACCCGGAATTTAACCGATCTTGGTGCCGATACTGAATTGCTCAACAACAGCGGGCTTAATGGATTTCAGATCGCGTTGGAACAGGCGTGCTACGATGACAAATTTGCGGCAAAAAAACTCGGGCGGATTTATAACGCATTAGAGCCCGCCAGCATGAGCATCCAGGTCGAAGACAAACTACTCAAGCTGGACAACCGCCTGATGGAATTTCTGATGTTCAACCTGATGATCAGTATGTTTTATGAAACACTTTCAACCAATTACATCACTACGCGTGGAGCATTCAGCACCAAGGACTTTGTCGATGCGTTGCAAACCTTTCCCGACTCAGTCATACCTGCGCGACGCAAAAAACGTGCTTATATCTCCAGCATCCTGTCAAAAAATGAGATCCATCGCGACGGCCCCTATAATCGGAAACTTTTTTTTCGCGTTAAACATGGTCAATACATCATAAACCCACACTTGTCAGTGCGTGTTGGCGGCGAGTGGAAAGCGGTCTACGACATTTTGCAGCTCGACCTTCTAGCCTACAGACGGCGCGGTGGCGATAATTATTATGCGTTTCAACATTATGATGAACGTGTACGAAAGATGCTGGAACATCTGAAGAATAACATTCGCTTGTTGGTGGCTGGAGAAGATGACATCTACTGGCACTAAGAATGCTGTTTTCAAGGGTAAGTACAATGTTGCCGTAATTGGCATTGTTGTATACTCCCTGTCATATCAATAAGTCGTCTGATTACACTATTTCTACTAGCTACTCTACTGGATATGCCGATGAATACCGCGCAGAATTAAGGTGGTGTTTCTTCGTTAGGGACGGTAATTAAATAACCCTTACAAGTGGCGAATGGGTTGTCAGGATAAGCTGATAATCAGCTTAAACATATAATAGTTATTCAATTACCATTCCTTAATTTATATGCGGTTGCCCTGCGGGGTAGATGAAAGTATAAGAAAACCGACATTCGTATTTTTCGTGACTGATGGCGCGGGAAAATCAATGCGATATTGTTGGTGGGACTAGAAAGGGTCGTGTTGTTCTGCGTTTCCCGATGTGTAATCCCTGGCCGGCGCATCGTCGCTGCCGAGGCCTGCGGCCATGCAGGAAAACACCTGATTTTTTACTGACAGTTCCTTTCAGCCTTTCCCAGATTCGATTTTGGACGTTTTTATACGCGTGTCGTAGGGGGCGCGGTGTGGTATGATTTCGCGATTAAAAAGCCGCTGAAGCGCTGTGACGCATTGGCGGATCAGCCCGAATCCCGAGAAGAGGCTGACTATTCATAATCCGGGCAAGACCGGATTTCCACGCACTGGATACCCATGACAGATAGCACCGAATTCGCCAAAGAAACCCTCCCCGTCAATATTGAGGAGGAGATGAAGCAGTCTTATCTCGATTACGCCATGAGCGTCATCGTCGGCCGCGCTCTGCCGGATGTGCGCGACGGCCTCAAGCCGGTGCATCGCCGCGTGCTGTACGCCATGAGCGTACTGGGCAATGATTGGAATAAAGCCTACAAAAAGTCGGCGCGTGTCGTCGGCGACGTGATTGGTAAATACCACCCGCACGGCGATTCGGCGGTGTACGACACCATCGTGCGCATGGCGCAGCCCTTTTCGCTGCGCTACATGCTGGTAGACGGGCAGGGCAACTTCGGTTCGGTGGACGGTGATTCCGCCGCTGCCATGCGGTACACCGAGGTGCGCATGGCGAAAATCGCCCACGAGCTGTTGGCGGATCTCGAAAAAGAAACGGTGGATTTTGTCCCCAACTATGACGAGTCCGAGCACGAGCCGGCGGTATTTCCAGCACGGCTGCCCAACCTGCTGATCAACGGCAGTTCCGGCATCGCTGTGGGCATGGCCACCAACATTCCGCCGCACAATCTCAACGAGGTGGTGAACGCAGTGCTGGCGCTGATGGATGACTCGTCGCTGGACATCAGCGCGCTGATCGACATCGTGCCCGGTCCAGATTTTCCCACTGCCGGTATTATTAATGGTGTGCGTGGTGTTCGCGAGGCCTATCGCACTGGTCGTGGCCGGGTGCTGGTGCGGGCGCGCACCGAGATTGAGGAATATGGCAACAACCGCCAGCGCGTCGTGGTCAACGAGCTGCCATATCAGGTGAACAAGGCGCGGCTGATTGAAAAGATCGCCGAGCTGGTGCGCGACAAAAAAATCGAGGGTATCTCCGAGTTGCGTGACGAGTCCGACAAGGACGGCATGCGCATGGTCATCGAACTCAAGCGCGGCGAAGTACCCGAGGTGCTGATCAATAACCTCTACTCGCAGACCCAGATGCAAAACACCTTCGGCATTAATATGGTGGCGCTGGTGGACGGCCAGCCGCGGCTGCTGAACCTCAAGCAAATTTTGCAGGCCTTCATTGACCACCGTCGCGAGGTGGTCACTCGTCGCACCATTTTCGACCTGCGCAAGGCGCGCGAAAAGGCCCATATCCGTGAAGGCCTCGCCGTCGCGCTCACCAATATTGACCCCATTATTGCGCTGATCAAATCCGCCTCCAATCCTGCACAGGCCAAGGGAAAGCTGATGGACACCGGCTGGGAGCCGGGCATGGTGCTAAAAATGCTGGAACGTTCGGGCAGCCAAGCCTCGCGGCCCGACGGGCTGGGCAAGGAATTCGGTCTGGTGGATGGAAAATATCACCTGTCCGAGGCCCAGGCCCAGGCCATCCTGGAGATGCGCCTGCACCGCCTCACCGGGCTGGAGCAGGACAAAATCATCAATGAGTTCGAGGAACTGCTGGCTATTATCGCCGACCTGCTGGACATCCTCGGCAGTGAGCAGCGCCTGATGCAGGTGATTCGTGACGAGTTGCTGACCATTAAAGAACAATACGGCGATGAACGTCGCACCGAGATTCGCGAATCGGAATCGGACCTCAGCCTCGAAGACCTGATCACCGAAGCAGACGTGGTGGTGACCCTGTCTCATGAAGGTTACGCCAAGGCCCAGCCGCTAACCGACTATCGCGCTCAACGCCGCGGTGGTCGCGGTAAATCCGCCACCGCGATGAAAGAAGAGGATTTTGTCGACAAGCTGTTTATCGCCAGCACCCACGACACCATTTTATGCTTTTCCAGTCGCGGCAAAATGTACTGGAAAAAAGTGTACGAACTGCCGCAGGCCGGGCGCGGCGCACGAGGCAAACCCATCGTCAATCTGTTGCCGCTGGAGGAGGGGGAGCGCATCAATGCCATCCTGCCGATCCGCGAATATGATGCAGACAAGTTTATTTTCTTCGCCACCGCCAACGGCACGGTGAAAAAAACCCCGCTAGGGGACTTCTCCCGCCCGCGCGCCAACGGCATCATCGCCATCGACCTGCGCGACGACGACCAGCTGGTGGGCGTGGACATCACCGACGGCGAACGCGATGTGCTGCTGTTCACCAGCGCTGGTAAGGCGGTCCGCTTCAACGAAAATAACGTGCGCGCCATGGGCCGCACCGCCGGTGGTGTGCGCGGCGTGAAACTGGCCAACGACGCCAAAGTGATTTCGCTGATCATCGCTGACGATGGCTGCGTGCTGACAGCCACCGAAAACGGTTTCGGTAAACGCACTGCGATGGATCAGTATCCCCGCCACGGCCGTGGCGGTCAGGGTGTGATTTCCATCCAGAGCAGCGAACGCAACGGTGCCGTGGTGGGAGCCGTGCTGGTGGCCGATGAAGAGCAAATCATGCTCATCACCAACGGTGGCACGTTAGTGCGTACCCGCGTCGGCGAGATATCGGTGCTGGGCCGCAACACCCAGGGAGTGACGCTGATCGGCCTGTCCAACGGTGAAAAACTGGTGGGCTTGGAGCGGGTTGCGGAAGATGAAAGTGAGACCGATGATACCGATACCGATACCGATACCGATACCGATACCGATACCGATACCGGCAGCGACGAGGCAGAGGGTTCTGGGTCAGCGGCGGAATAAAATGACCGTTATCTCGGCGTTTATACCCCTTGGGTGAAGGTCGGAATGACGAAAATATTGTGACACTAATTACGTGCCAACAAATGAACACGAACAACCATAATTAGGAGCTTTTAATGAGGCGCGTATTTAATTTCAGTGCAGGCCCCGCCACATTACCGCAGGACGTATTGGAAAAGGCCCAGGCTGACATACTGAATTGGCAGGCTTCGGGCATGTCGGTGATGGAAATGAGCCATCGCGGCAAGGAATTCATGTCCATCGCGGCCGAGGCCGAGGCCGACCTGCGCGAGCTGATGGCGATACCGGACAACTACAAAGTGCTGTTCCTGCAAGGCGGCGCATCCAGCCAGTTCGCCATGGTGCCGTTGAACCTGTTGCGTGGAAAAACCAGTGCCGACTATTATCGTACTGGTTCCTGGTCGAAAAAGGCCATCGCTGAGGCCAAGCGTTACTGCAATGTGAACGTTGTTGCCAATACCGAAATCGACGGCAGTTTTACGGCGGTACCGGAGCAGGGTAGTGTCGCATTTAACCCCGATGCGGCCTACGTGCACTACACGCCCAATGAAACCATTGAAGGTGTTGAATTTCCCTATGTGCCGGACACCGGTGATGTGCCACTGGTGGCAGATATGTCGTCCACGATTTTGTCACGCCCCATTGAAGTCTCAAAATTTGGCGTGATTTACGCCGGTGCGCAAAAGAACATTGGCCCTGCCGGTCTTACTATCGTCATCGTGCGCGAAGATTTGATCGGTGACGTGAAAGACGGCGCTCCCGCCATGTTTGATTACGCCACCCATGCTAAAAATGATTCCATGTACAACACACCTCCTACTTATAGTTGGTACCTGGCTGGTTTGGTGTTTGCGTGGCTTAAAAAACAGGGTGGGTTGATGGCCATGGCCGAAATCAACGAACGCAAGGCAGGTAAATTGTATGCCGCAATTGACGCCTCGAATTTTTACGCAGCGCCTGCCGCCGTTAATTGTCGCTCCTGGATGAATGTGCCGTTTACGTTGGCGAATGCCGAGCTGGATGCTGTTTTTCTAGCCGAGGCCAAAGCCGCGAATTTGGTGACTCTCAAGGGGCACCGCTCCGTGGGTGGCATGCGCGCCAGCATCTACAATGCCATGCCAGAAGCGGGCGTGGATGCGTTGATTGCGTTTATGGCAGATTTCGAAAAGCGCAACGGTTAATAAAATCCAACGCAAAGACGCCAAGGCGCAAAGAACGCAAAGGAAATTTTTTGTTAAAGAAAAACGTTTTTTTCTTTGCGCCTTTGCGTTGAAAATAAGGGTGAGTACATGTACAAAATTCTGACACTCAACAACATTGCAGTCGCTGGCCTGGAACGTTTGCCGCGCGATCAATATGAAGTCGCTTCCGAAATCCAGCACCCGGACGCCATCCTGTTGCGTTCATTCAAAATGCACGACATGGAAATTCCCTCCACGCTGAAGGCGGTGGGACGTGCCGGTGCCGGTGTCAACAATATTCCCGTGGACAAAATGAGCGCCGCCGGTATCCCGGTGTTCAATGCGCCGGGCGCCAATGCCAATGCGGTGAAAGAGCTGGTGGTCACCGGTATGTTGCTAGCCTGTCGTAACATCTGCCAGGCCTGGGAATTTGCGCGCCAACTTGAAGGTGACGACGCCACCATCAATAAACAGGTGGAGGCAGGCAAGAAAAATTTTGGCGGTTTCGAACTGCCGGGTCGCACCCTGGGTGTGATTGGCCTCGGCGCCATTGGGCGTCAGGTGGCCAATGCCGCTGTAGCGTTGGGCATGAAAGTGATTGGTTATGATCCGGGTATCACGGTGGAAGGTGCCTGGGAGTTGTCGGCTAACGTGAAAAAGGCGGCTAGCGTTGACGAACTCATGGCCAATGTGGATTTCGTGACTTTCCATGTGCCGCTCATCGACGCGACCAAAAACATGGTTAATGCCGAACGCTTAACAATCATGAAAGACAATGTGGTCATCCTTAATTTTGCCCGTGGTGGCATCGTGGATGACGAGGCGGTGTCCGAGGCCATCAAGGCTGGCAAGGTGTATGCCTATGTATGTGATTTTCCGTCCAACCTACTGAAAAATCACGAACGGGTGATCACTCTGCCGCATCTCGGCGCATCCACGGTGGAGGCGGAAGACAACTGCGCCATCATGGTGGCCGAGCAGGTTCGCGACTATCTGGAAAACGGTAATGTCGTGAACTCAGTCAATTTTCCTGCAGTAATGATGCCGCGCACCGGCGGGAATCGTGTCGCCATCGTGAATTCCAATGTACCCAATATGGTGGGGCAGATTTCCACCGCCATGGCGTCGGCGGGTTTGAATATCATCGACATGCTCAACAAATCACGTGGAGAGCTGGCTTATACGCTAGCCGATGTGGATCAGCCCGTGCCGGAAAAAACACTGAATGACATTGCCGCCATTGAAGGCGTGCTGGCCGTTCGGGCAATATAAAAAAGTCACTTGCTTATTTAACAAAACTCAGTTGTTTGACGTAGGCTGGGCATCGCCCACCGATTTCGCCGTATTCAAACGCCAATGGTGGGCAATGCCCACCCTACAGAATCTGTGACAGACGGTTTATGACCAACAAGCTTGACGACATTAGGCAGCAAATCGACAACCTGGATGAAAAACTCCAAGGTTTGATTTCCCAGCGTGCGCAACTGGCCCAGCAGGTGGCGCAAGTGAAACAGGGGCAGGGTGGTGACGCCGTTTTTTATCGCCCCGAACGCGAGGCCGATGTGTTACGGCGGGTGTTGGCGCGCAACGAAGGTCCGTTGCCGGGCGAGGAAATGGCGCGTCTGTTTCGTGAAATCATGTCGGCTTGCCTGGCGCTGGAGCAACCGATGAGCGTCGCTTTTCTCGGGCCAGAAGGCACGTATAGCCAAGCGGCAGTGTTGAAACATTTCGGACATTCAGTGCATGCCATACCGCTGTCGGCCATCGACGAGGTCTTCCGCGAAGTGGAATCAGGTGCGGTGAATTATGGCGTGGTGCCGGTGGAGAATTCCACGGAAGGCGTGGTTAATTACACCCTTGATATGTTTATGCAATCCTCGCTGACGATTTGTGGTGAAGTTGACTTGCGCGTGCATCATCATCTGTTGGGGAAAACCCAAGATCGCAACGATCTGAAATGCATTTATTCGCACCAGCAATCATTAGCTCAATGTCGTGAATGGCTGGATGCGCACCTGTTTGGGGTGGAGCGGATGTCTGTCAGCTCCAATGCTGAAGCTGCGCGTCGTGCCGCCGATGAACCACAGGCCGTCGCCATTGCCAGTGATATCGCGGCGGATGTTTATGGTCTCGACATACTTGAGGCCAACATTGAAGACAACCCGAATAACATCACACGCTTTCTGATTATTGGTCGACAGATAGCCTCTCCCAGTAGTCACGATAAAACCTCTTTGCTGGTTACTGCGCCCAATAAACCCGGTGCGTTGCACCAATTATTGCAACCGTTTGCCGATAACAATATTTCCATGAGTCGTATTGAATCCCGCCCATCGCGTCTGGCTAACTGGGAATATGTGTTTTTCATCGACATCAACGGCCACCGTCAGGAACCCGCAGTAGCGGCGTGTTTATCGACCCTTGAGGCCGAGGCCATCTTGTTCAAGGTGCTTGGTTCTTACCCCAAAGCGGTGCTGTAGTTCTGCCACGGCCAAAGTCCGGTTGTCTCCATTCTGCAAGGAAATCCTCCATGAACCCATTTGAAAAACGCGCCACTTGCGGGGTGCAGGGATTGCGCCCCTATCAGCCGGGTAAACCCATTGAGGAATTACAGCGCGAATACGGTGTGGCGGACATCATCAAACTGGCTTCCAACGAAAATCCGCTGGGCATCAGTGCCCACGTGAAAGCGGCGATGCAGCGAGAGCTGGCGGGTGTGGCCCGTTACCCGGATGGCAATGGTTTTGCGCTGAAGCAGGCATTGGCAGCCAAACACGGCGTGGATATGAGGCAGATCACTCTCGGCAACGGCTCCAGTGACCCGCTGGAATTCGTGGTGCGGGTCTTCGTGTCCCCGGGTGACGAGGTGCTGTTCTCCGAGCACGCCTTCGCCATGTACCCCATCGTCACCCAGGCCGCCAGTGCGCGGGCGGTGGTGATTCCGGCCAAAGACTGGGGCCACGATCTCGATGCCATGCGTGCCGCGATCACCGATCGCACCCGGGTGATTTTCATCGCCAATCCCAATAATCCCACCGGCACCTGGTTGCGTGACGATGAACTACAGGCTTTTGTTGCAGATGTTCCCGAGCGCGTGACCGTGGTTGTCGACGAGGCTTATTTCGAATACGCCAGCGACCCCGCACTGGGTGCGGACGGCTATCCCGACGCCAGCCGTTGGCTGGATCGTTTCCCCAATCTCGTGGTGACCCGTACCTTCTCCAAGGCCTACGGGCTGGCGGGGTTGCGCGTGGGGTATTCGTTGTCACACCCTGACGTGGCCAATTTGCTCAACCGTATTCGCCCACCCTTCAACGTCAACAGCCTGGCGCTGGCGGCGGCCTGTGCGGGGTTGGAAGACGAAGATCACGTGCGGCGCGGTGTGGCGATGAATGCCGGGCAAATGGCCCGAGTGACCGCAGCGGCGGGGGAGATGGGCCTGAGCCACATCCCCTCGGTGGGCAATTTCGTCTGCATCGACGTGGGGGAGGACGCAGCGGCGGTGTATGATGCGCTGCTCCACGAGGGCGTGATCGTGCGCCCGGTGGCTAACTACGGCATGCCCCGGCACCTGCGGGTGACGTTGGGGTTGCCGGAGGAGAATGCGCGTTTTTTAGCAGCATTGAGGAAGGTATTGGCGTGATGGTTTTTGCACGCGTGAGTATTGAACGCAGAGGTCACAGAGGCACAGGGGCGCAGAGAAAGACAATTTTTTCTTTCTGCCTCTTTGTGCCTCCGCGAACTCTGCGTCAAGAACACGATTCCCTGGAACAACAACAGTGATCAAACAGCTCACCATCATCGGCGTCGGGCTTATCGGCGGCTCCCTGGCGCGGGCACTGAAACAGGCGGATGCCGTGGGCGAAGTGGTGGGCGCCGGGCGTAATGCGCAACATTTGCAACAGGCGTTAGCGCTGGGCGTGGTGGATCGCATCGAAATGGATTTGGCCGCAGCGGTGCGGGGTGCGAATGTGGTGGTGGTGGCGACGCCAGTGGGTGCGGCCGAGGCGATTTTTTCCGCCATTGCTCCCGGTCTGTCCGCCGACACGGTTCTCACCGACGTGGGCTCCACCAAAGCCAGCATTGTCGCAGCGGCACGGAGAGCCTTTGGCGAGTTGCCGAAAAATTTTGTGCCGGGTCATCCCATTGCCGGTACGGAAAAAAGCGGCGTCGAGGCCTCCTTTGCCGAATTGTATAAAGGACGCCGGGTAATCCTCACGCCGACGGAAAACAGCGGGCCGCAGGCCGTGGCGCGAGTGCGTGCCATGTGGGAACAAGCTGGCGCCGAGGTGGTGGAAACCCGCGTCGAACATCATGATGAGGTGCTGGCGGCCACCAGTCACCTACCACACCTGCTGGCCTTTTCGCTGGTGGACACCCTGGCCACGCTGGACGACAAACAGGAGATTTTTGAATATGCTGCGGGCGGTTTTCGGGATTTTACCCGCATTGCCTCCAGTGACCCGGAGATGTGGCATGACATCTGTTTGCATAATGAACCGGCCTTGCTGAAAATGCTGGAGCGCTTCGAGGCTGATCTGAGCAAATTGCGGCAGGCCATCGCCGACAATGACGGCGATTATCTGCTGCAAGTATTTACTCGCGCTAAGGCGGCGCGGGATCAGTTTTGTGGAGAGTGAGGCAGTTGTTGTTGGTTTGGCGTCTTTGACGCAGAAGCGCAGAGAAATAAAATGTGTGAAAAGTCAGTTTAAACCGTCATTTTAGCGAAAGTCGGAGCATAAGCGTGCTGAATACCATAGGCAGCCCGAAGGGTGAGTGAAGCAAATAATCCATTAGTTTGATGGTAAAAAAAACTTGAATATTTGCGATCTAAAAGGGTTGGGCCCAAAGAGTGAAGAAATGCTTGCAAAAGTAGGGGTAACTTCTGTTGAAGTGTTTATGAAATCCGACCCGTATGAGTTATATCAAAAGCTTTCAGCAAAAATAAAAGGGATAAATAGAAATTTTATCTACGCTATTATTGGAGCGCAAGAAGGTATTCGCTGGCAAGATGTCGCGAGAGAAAGAAGAACAGAAATATTACTGAGATTGGATGATATTAGATTGGCTCCAAAGTAGATAATGAGATGGAATAACGATGACTAAAACTTCATCAATATACTGGAACCCACTCAATCGAAAAAATGATAAGCAATGGGAAATCATAGAAGGCAGTAATGGAACGCTAGAACAGTTAACACTGGCTATTGATGAAGTTACGGGTGACTACACGAGGTTAACCAGATTTAAAGCGGGATCGGATACTTCTAGCTTTGGTTCTAAAAGCCATGACTATCCAGAAGAAATTATGGTTATCAAGGGTAGACTTTATGACCAAGCATTTGGTCTATGGCTTGAAGAGGGTGAGTATGCTAGTCGCCCTCCCGGCGAAGTTCATGGCCCGTTCAGAGCGGATGATGAGTGTATCGTTCTCGAAGTGTCTTACCCAAGCCAGTCTGCGAAATGAATTGAGTGAAGCCACCTATAGTTAGTAGTTAAGGATTGATCGAAAATTTACTGTCCCATTTGCGGTGTAATGGTATAACTCCATTTTGGCGGTGTACTGTGAAAGTTGACCGTCTTTCATACAAAAATCGACAGTTATTATTCGAGCGGTCCTAAGGCCAAGTTTAACTTGGCACTTTTTTCTATGTTTGAGCCGTGCTGAAAAAGCTCAAGCACTACTACAAAATGCCGGTTAACAGCGACGTTTTATCAACTTTTCCTTAAATGATTTTCTCTGTGTCTCTGCGACCTCCGCGTGTATTCCCAGAACGCTATTAAAAACCCTGTGGGAAAAGGCAAACAATAGGATCGAACGTGAACGAACAGAACGTAACGAAGAGTATTGTTTTCACCGTTGAACCCGGCGGCACCCTGCACGGCGAGCTGCGCGTGCCCGGCGATAAATCCATCTCCCATCGTTCCATCATGCTGGGTTCGCTGGCCGAGGGTGTCACTGAGGTGACGGGCTTTCTCGAAGGCGAGGATGCGTTGGCCACCCTGCGTGCTTTTCGCGATATGGGCGTGAATATCGAAGGCCCGGACAAGGGGCGCGTGGTGATTCACGGGGTGGGCATGCGCGGGCTGAAAACACCAGCGGGTCCGTTGAATATGGGCAACTCGGGAACCTCAATGCGCCTGTTGTGCGGTTTGTTGTCGGGGCAGCGGTTTAACACCACACTTACTGGCGACAGCTCGCTTTCCGGTCGCCCCATGCGTCGCGTCACCGAGCCGCTGGCGGAAATGGGGGCAGTGATCGGTACCACCGAAGTTGGTACTGCGCCGTTAAATGTTTGCGGCGATCAGCCGTTACACGGTATTCAGTTCGACATGCCTGTGGCCAGCGCGCAGGTGAAGTCTTGCCTGCTGCTGGCGGGTTTGTATGCCGTCGGACGCACCTGTGTCACTGAACCGGCGCCCACCCGTGATCACACCGAACGCATGCTAGCGGGGTTTGGTTATCCCGTGCAACGCGACGGGGCAACGGCATGTGTTGAGGGCGGCGGAAAACTCACCGCCACCAACGTAGAGGTGCCAGCAGACATTTCTTCGGCGGCCTTTTTCATGGTGGGGGCTAGTATCGCCAGTGGTTCCGATGTGCTACTGGAACATGTCGGCGTTAACCCCACTCGCACGGGGGTCATCAACATCCTGCGCCAGATGGGGGCTGACATCACGCTGAGCAATGAACACGACGTGGGCGGCGAGCCGGTAGCCGATATCCGCGTGCGTTCGGCTCCACTCAAAGGCATTCACATTCCCGAAGATCAGGTGCCACTGGCCATTGATGAATTTCCCGCGTTGTTCGTGGCCGCCGCCTGCGCCGAGGGTGAAACCGTGCTCACCGGTGCCAAAGAGTTGCGCGTCAAAGAAAGCGATCGCATCCAAGTGATGGCTGATGGCCTGCACACCTTGGGCGTGGACGCCCGGCCCACCGAAGACGGCATGGTCATCCAGGGCGGCGGGGCTGGTTGCCAGCTGGGCAGCGGGCGCGTGAAAAGCCACGACGATCATCGCATCGCCATGGCCTTCGCTATGGCCGCGTTGCGCGCCAGTGGTCCGGTCGTGATCGACGATTGCGCCAATGTGAATACCTCGTTCCCCGGTTTCGTGGGGCTGGCGCGGGGGACGGGATTGAAGATAAAGGATTGAAAACAGGTCGTTTGATGCTCACTCCTAAAATGCTGGTTAAATGATACTTCACCATTGGATTCATCATGAACTCAACCAATAACACCACCACTGCTCCGGTGATAACGATCGACGGCCCCACCGCATCCGGTAAGGGCACCATCACCCGCTTGCTGGCCGGACGCCTGGGCTGGCGACTGCTGGACAGCGGGGCTCTGTATCGTTTGGTGGCGCTGGCTGCAGAACGTCGCGGCATCACTCTTGATGACCTGGCGTCGCTGGAGCCTCTAGCGGCCCATTTGGATGTGGAGTTTGTGGCGGGGGAGCCCGACGAAGAAATGGCTATTGTGCTGGAGGGGGAGGACGTGACCTCCGATATTCGCACTGAAACCTGCGGCAACGGGGCCTCCCGAGTGGCCGCGCTACCGGTGGTGCGGGCGGCTCTGTTGGAGCGCCAACGGGCTTTTGCCCAGCCTCCGGGGCTGGTGGCGGATGGGAGGGACATGGGCACGGTGGTGTTTCCTCGCGCGGCGGTAAAAATATTCCTCACGGCAAGCGCCGAAGAGCGTGCCCGAAGACGCTATAACCAGTTGAAAGACAAGGGGTTAGGTGTTACGATGCGCTCCCTTTTGGCTGAGATCGCGGAACGTGATACGCGTGACCAGCAGCGGAGTGTGTCACCATTGGCTCCTGCTGAAGATGCCGTGATGCTGGATTCTTCTGATCTGAGTATCGACGAAGTGGTCGAACATATATGGACCCTCTGTCAGGTACGTCTGTATTAGTTTGTGCTTGGATGCCAGAGGCATATGAGTTTGCGAGTATGTTCAAAAAGGTAGTGTAGTTGTTGTTAGTCGTACGGGGTCTGTTATTTTCGTTCCAGTAGTGGATGGGGTGGCAGGCAAAATTAATTAATCCGCTGTCTTTCTTCGCGTTAGCCTACGCGAGCTGATAGCTTCACAAGATCGTCGTTTCCCTCACAATTCGGAGAAATGCCTTTTCCGAAATGCATGGATGCAGCCGAACGGGAACCGTCCAGGAAGACCAAAAAAATGAGTGAAAGTTTTGCTGACCTGTTTGAAGAGAGCCTTGCCCAGACCAATATGCGTCAGGGTGCCATCCTCACCGGCGTAGTGATTGATGTGACCCCCGATGTGGTGGTGGTGCACGCCGGGTTGAAGTCTGAAGGCGTTATCCCGGTAGAAGAATTCCGCAACGAGCAGGGTGAAGTGAACGTTGCAGTGGGCGACGAGATTGAAGTCGCCCTGGAGTACGTTGAGGACGGTTTCGGGGAAACCCGTTTGTCGCGCGAGAAGGCCATCCGCGCACACTCCTGGAGCAAGCTGGAGTCCGCTTTCGACAAGGGTGAGAATGTCATTGGTATCATCAACGGCAAGGTCAAAGGTGGCTTTACGGTTGAACTGGATACCATCCGCGCCTTCCTTCCCGGCTCTCTGGTGGATGTGCGCCCAGTGCGCGATACCACTTACCTCGAAGGCAAGGAACTGGAATTCAAGGTCATCAAGCTGGACCAAAAACGCAACAACGTGGTGGTGTCCCGCCGCGCCGTGATGGAGGCTGAGTCTTCCGAAGAGCGCGAGGCGTTGATCGAAAGCCTACAGGAAGGCATGTCTCTCAAGGGTATCGTCAAGAACCTCACCGACTACGGCGCGTTTATTGATTTGGGCGGCATCGACGGCCTGTTGCACATCACCGACATGTCCTGGAAGCGCATCAAGCACCCCAGCGAAATCGTGGAAGTGGGTGCCGAAATCGAAGTCAAAGTGCTCAAATTCGACCGCGAGCGTACTCGTGTATCCCTCGGCCTCAAACAGATGGGCGAAGACCCCTGGGAAGACATCGCACGTCGTTACCCCGTCAGCGCTCGTTTGTTCGGCAAGGTAACCAACCTCACTGACTACGGTTGTTTCGTGGAAATCGAGGAAGGCGTCGAAGGCTTGGTGCATGTCTCCGAAATGGACTGGACCAACAAGAACGTCGCCCCCAACAAGCTAGTAGATGTGGGCACCGAGGTCGAAGTCATGGTGCTGGACATCGATCCCGAACGCCGTCGCATCTCACTGGGTATGAAACAGTGCAAAGCCAATCCTTGGGACGAGTTCTCCGCCATGCACAACAAGGGCGATAAGATCTCTGGCACCATCAAGTCCATCACCGATTTTGGTGTGTTCATCGGGCTGGACGGTGGTATTGACGGCTTGGTACACATGTCGGACATTTCCTGGAGTATCCCGGACGAAGAAGCCGTTCGCGCCTATAAAAAGGGTGATGAGCTGGAGACCGTGATTCTGGCCATCGACCCCGAGCGTGAGCGTATCTCGCTGGGCATCAAACAGATGGAGCAAGACCCCTTCTCCAACTACTTGGCTGCGCATCCTAAGGGCACTAATGTGATGGGTGTCATTAAGGACGTGGATGCCAAGGGCGCTACAGTTGACCTGGGTGACGGCATCGAAGGTTACATTCGTGCCTCCGAAATTGCGCGTGACCGTGTGGAAGACGCACGCACCATGCTCAAGGAAGGCGAAGAGGTTGAAACCCGCTTCATCGGTGTTGATCGCAAAAACCGTACTCTGAACTTGTCCGTCAAGGCTAAGGATTCCGCTGAAGAGGCCGAAGCTATTCAGGACTACGCCCGCAGCCAGCCCGAATCCACCAGTGGTACGTTGGGTGATCTGTTGAAGCAGCAAATGGATAGCAGGAAAGAAGCCGAGTAACTCCGTTGCAACGTTGTACGCACCGGCTTTATTGATGTTCGCAGGGGAGGCTGTCCGCATGGGGCGGGCGGCCTCCCTCCGCGTTTGGGGATGGGTGGGATGACTAAATCAGAGTTGATTGAACGCATTGCCAACAAGCAACGCCACCTTCCGTACAAGGATGTTGAGTTGTCGGTGAAAACCCTGATCGAACAAATGGCCAGAAACCTTGCGACGGGGGAACGCATCGAGATTCGAGGCTTTGGCAGTTTTTCGCTGCATTTTCGTCCGCCGCGCATTGGTCGCAATCCAAAAACGGGTGAAGCCGTAGCGCTTTCCGGTAAATATGTGCCGCATTTCAAACCCGGAAAGGAACTGCGGGAGCGTGTGAACGACATTACATAATCATTGGAATACCACGCTAAAACTGCCTTTTTCTTGCAATAGCAAGACGGTTAAACAGCAATTCCCGCTAAATCGGAGAGCCCAGTAACAATGGGGGCAGCAGAGGGGAAATAAAAAAAGATGTCGTAAACTTTTGACCGATTTTC
>JAADHZ010000149.1 GCA_013151575.1 Gammaproteobacteria bacterium | reverse complement strand
CTGTGTTTACAAGCATCAGGCCTGGTAAAGCGACAGACTTCTAGGCAGCCCCGGTTTTTGGCCGGGTGCGCTTAACTTAATGGCATTGGGGGTAACCCGGTATTTTTGTTGGTGACCACAGGCCTATCAGCCGTGGCGACTATTGATGTGAAAATCAGTCGACTTTGAACTGTTGGATCTTTTGGGAAAGGTTGGCGGCCAGTTGGAGCAACTGTTCATTGGCTGCGGCAATATTGGTTGAGGCTTCATCGCCTTGTTGGGCAAGGCCGTCGATGGACACCACGTTTTGATTGATGTCTTCCGCGACAATACTTTGTTCCTCAATGGAACTTGCAATTTGCGCGTTGATATCGGAAATGCTGTTGACGGCCATGGTGATGGAGGCCAGCGTTTCGCCTGTTTGAGTGGCTTGTTTTACGCTGGCTCCCACGGTTTTAATTCCCCGGTCCATTACGGTGACAGCGCTGTCGGCCCCCTGTTGCAGGCGTTCGATCATTTCCTGAATTTCCACAGTTGATGCCTGCGTGCGACTGGCCAGGGTGCGTACTTCATCGGCCACTACAGCAAAACCACGCCCGTGTTCGCCGGCGCGTGCCGCTTCAATAGCCGCATTAAGCGCCAGCAGATTGGTTTGTTCCGAGATACCGCGAATCACATCCAGCACTGTGCCGATGCCTTCACTGTCGGTCTTCAGCGCCTGAATAACCTCCGCAGCGCCTTCTATTTCGGTGGAAAGAGTATTGATGATTTGAATATTGTCTTCCACCACCTGCGCTCCGGACAGCGTTTCCTCTTTGGCCTGACGTGCGGATTCCTCGGCCGAGGCGGTACTGCTGGTGACTTCCTGGATCGTCGCGGACATCTCGTTCACGGCAGCGGCCACCCGGCCGATCTGCTCCTTTTGCTCCGCCGCAGCTTCCTGAGCCTGACGGGTGATGCCGGTCATGTCTTCGCTTGCGCCTGACAATTGTTGCGCGGATTCGGCAATTTCCCGGATGAAAGCCCGGTGGTTGCCAAGGAATTTATTGAAATTGCGGGCGATTTCGTCATTACCACTGTCATCAAGATGTCGGGTGAGGTCGTTGCTGTCCACGGCCAGTTCGCTGAGGTTCGTGCTCAACGCGGCCAATTTTCCGGCGACCATGGTTTTGTAGGCAAAAAAGATCGTGGCCACGATGAACAACATCGCACCGGTTAGCATGAAAACGATATTGCGGGCCATCACCACGCTGGCGGCGACCTGCTCGCTGATGTCACTGTCGATCTCCAAAACGCCGCGCACGTCACCCAGCTTCCAGCCGGCGCGTGGCGTGTCGGGATGGCTGTTATGACAGTTGACGCAGGCGTCGGCCACCATAGTGTCGGCCACAGCAACCCGTACGATGGATTTTCCACCTTTTTGTGTTTCTTCAACAAAAATACGCTCGGGATTTTTTACCAGGAACTTCCATGCCTTAGTCTGAAAACTATCCAGCACCCGGGATTTACGGTTTGGGAAGGGGTAGGCGCTATAAAGGTTGATCGTGGTGCCTTCATTTTTGAGCAAATCACTCAGGTCGTGCATCATGGTCGCGGGCAGAGGGAAAGCCTTAGAATTATTTTTGTGATTGATGGCGGGTTTCATGTCTGAGCCCGCCACCACCTTTTTCAGGATATTTTGCACATAATATTTACGTAACACCTGGAATTGCGTCGCGGTTTGTTTCGCACTGGAAGCGGCCCCTTCCACCACGCGCTCCTGTATCTGCCTGGGGATGTAAATATCCAATACGGCGATGGTGATACCGAACAAAACGATGATGGGAATAGCAAATTTCCAAAACAGACTGCCAAAGCTTGTGTTTTTTGTCATGGTTTCCGACTGCTCCGTAATCATCAACGCCCAGCACAGGGGCAATGAGGTATCTGTCGGCAGTGCGTCAATGGGGCTTGAGGGAGATAACAGATAAATTGCAAGAGAATTAGGCTTGATGGCTGGTTTTCATGTGTCCTGCGCCACCCATTGTGCACTTACCCCGTTTTTTGTATTTCCCACGGTCACCGTAGGGGCCTCTGAAGAAGTCTAGGTCGCGAAACGGTTATAATAACGAACAGCTTTGCCGTGCATGTGCAAGCCATTGCAGATTACTCTGCGAATCGCAGAGAAGGGAGAAAGTACATCATCGTTCGTTTTCAATGGGCCGGAACGTCTAACGAGGCTTTGAATGGCAATGCTGTTGATGTTGCCGGACGGCAGCCCGCTATGCACTACCTAGCTCTGGGTCTGTTTTTACTAGTGGTCGGCGCTTACTATGCGGTCCCGCTGTGGGACAGCGATTTTTGGTGGCACATTGCTAGCGGCCGTGAAATCCTGCAAAACGGCCTGCCCGATGTGGATCCCTTTGGGGTGTTTCCCCCCGATGATGCGGTGCGTAATGACACCGTACTGAAAGGCCAGTGGTTGGGGCAAGTGGTGCTGTATAGCCTGTTCGAGGCCGGGGGGCTCAACGCCGTGGTGGCCTTTCGCGTACTGGTTTTGTTGACCTGCCTGTGGATGCTGTACCTGCGGGGGCGCTGGTTGGGCGCAAATGCGCTGGCCCTATGGCTGGTTCTGATCGTCGTGGCGCTCAACCTAGGGGAATTCGGCGGCGAGCGCCCACAGTTGTTGTCATTCCTGTTCGCATCCATGCTTTTCGTGTTGGTGGACCGCGCTGAACACAGGCCCAGGCGTGAGTTGCTGCTGGTGCCGGTGGTAGTAATGTTGTGGGCCAACAGCCACGGCGGAGTGATTTTAGGGGTGGTATTGCTGGCCCTATGGGCCGGTATTAAATGTGTGGAACGCGGGACTTCCACGCGCCACAAGTTGCTATGGGTAGCGGTGGCAGGGGCCTCGTTTCTGGCCTCGCTGCTGACGCCCAACGGTTTTCAAACCTACCTGTATTTGTTGGACCTCGAAGGCAGCGTGCTGCAATCACGCACTTCGGAATACGTGAGCACGTTCCAGCTTTATACCCTGGGCCATGTCTGGGCACAGACCTGGGCGCTAGCCTATTTTTTGCTGGCGGCGGTGGGGGCAGTGGCGTTGCTGCACCTGCGCCAATGGCGCTGGTTGGCTATCGTGTCATTTCTCGCGGCCATCAGCGCAATGTCGGTGCGTTATTTGGTTTTTTTCCTGTTTTTAGCAGGACCCTATTTGATGTTGGCCCTGAATTCACCGCTGAAACGGGCGCCAATCTCATTTATGGCTCGTTGGGGGAACGGGCTGTTGTGCGTGGTGTTGGTGGCTGTATTGATAGTTGGTGTGGTGCGCGGCATGGTATTTCAAGGCGGACTTTACCAACCCGCCTATCCTGTGGCCATCGCGGATTTTGTCAAACAACGGGGACTTCAGGGGCGTGTGTTTAATAACCTGGAGTGGTTATCTGCTATGGCAGTTGATGCCAACGGTGACACCCTACATCGACGGGCGCATGTTAGACCAGGCTCGCTTCGCACCCTACACCCACATGTTGTGGGCGACGGCTCAGGGCCAGCAGTGGTTTAAACGACAGGGCTTTGATTTGGTGATTCTACCCCACCACGGGCGCTATGACCGCGAACGCTATAAACTCATCGACTATCTTTCCACACAGCGCGATTGGCAGCGGGTATATACAGATGTGCAGGGAGTGGTATTCGTGCGCCGCTGAGATAGAAAAAATAAGCAATACAACCAGTAAAGACAGGGGGATGAGACGGTCTTCTCCCTCTTCTAACACCGGCATTAATTGCACCACAGCCTCGATACTCCATCCCTTTTAGGGGCGATGCAAGCCTCATTCGTAAAGACACTGATCCGGCCATCATGACCCGTATCCGTCATCTCTGCAGAACCTGTTCGAACGCGAGTTTTCTTCCATCCATCTCGCTAAAAGTGCCGCAAGGCTGCATGGAATGATGAATACCGCGCCAAGATGATGTTTTTTCGTGAATTTGTATGCGGTCGCCCTGGAAAAGACGGGGCGTTTCCACGCCCCCCGGTTTTTCCTGTATAATTTGCGGCCCCAATTACCCACCGAGCAAATCCCGTGAGACAGAAACTTCGTAACATCGCTATCATCGCCCACGTCGACCATGGCAAGACCACCCTCGTCGACAAGCTCCTACAGCAGTCCGGCACCCTGACGGGCCGTGGCGATGCCGAAGAACGGGTGATGGATTCCAACGATATCGAGAAAGAGCGCGGCATCACCATTCTGGCTAAAAACACGGCCATCGAGTGGAATGACTACCACATCAATATCGTCGATACCCCCGGCCATGCCGACTTCGGCGGCGAGGTGGAACGCGTAATGTCCATGGTAGATTCCGTATTGCTGCTGGTGGACGCCGCCGAAGGCCCGATGCCGCAAACTCGCTTCGTTACCGAGAAAGCATTGGCACAGGGACTGAACCCCATCGTGGTGGTGAACAAAATTGATCGCGATGGTGCGCGCCCGGATTGGGCCGTGGATCAAACCTTTGACCTGTTCGACCGCCTCGGTGCCACCGACGAGCAAATGGATTTCCCCATCGTTTATTGCTCCGCCATTAACGGTTATGCCGGGTTAGATTCCGACACCAGCGACGGCGATATGACACCGCTGTTCAAGACCATCGTCGAGCACGTTCAGGCGCCGCAGGTGGATGTGGACGGCCCCTTCCAGATGCAGGTCTCTGCGCTGGACTACAATAGCTATACTGGCGTTATCGGCATCGGCCGTGTCAGCCGGGGTACGGTCAAGGCCAACTCGCCAGTGATCGTGGTTGATGTCGAAGGCAAAGAGCGCCGCGGCCGGATACTGCAAATCTTTGGCTTCCTTGGGCTGGAACGCATCGAAAAGACCGAAGTGCAGGCGGGCGATATCATCGCCTTCACCGGCCTTGATCCGCTGCATATTTCCGACACGCTTTGCCACCCGGACCATATTGAAGCGATGACGCCGCTGTCCGTGGACGAACCCACCGTGAGCATGACCTTTGGCGTCAACAACTCGCCCTTCGCCGGGCAAGACGGCAAGTTCCTTACCTCGCGTCAGATCCGCGAACGCCTACAACGCGAGTTGATTCACAATGTTGCCTTGCGCGTGGAGGAGACTGAAGACCCCGATAAGTTCAAAGTCTCTGGCCGGGGTGAATTGCACCTCTCGATTCTCATTGAAAACATGCGCCGTGAAGGTTACGAGTTAGGCGTATCCCGCCCCGAAGTCATCATTCACACCTTGGAAGATGGCACGAGGGAAGAGCCGTATGAGCACGTGACGGTCGATGTGGAAACAGACCACCAGGGTTCAGTGATGGAAAAACTCGGCGAGCGTGGCGGAGAACTGAAGGACATGGTGCCCGACAGCCAGGGTCGTGTGCGCCTTGACTACATCATGCCAGCGCGCGGGCTGATCGGTTTCCGCACCGAATTTCTGACCGCCACCCAGGGCACGGGTTTAATTTACAGCGTGTTCGACCACTACGCCCCCATAAAAGCGGGCAACTACGGCCAGCGTCTTAACGGCGTATTGATCTCCAACGGCCAGGGCAAGGCGTTGGGGTATTCGCTGTGGAACCTACAGGAGCGCGGCAAGCTGTTCATCGGCGCCAATACCGAAGTGTACGAAGGCAGTGTCATCGGCATTCATGCGCGTGATAACGACCTGGTGGTCAACTGCCTCAAGGGCAAACAACTCACCAATGTGCGCGCTTCCGGCACCGATGAAAACATCCAGCTCACCCCGTTCATCGACCTGAGCCTGGAGCAGGCACTGGAATTCATCGACGACGATGAGTTGGTGGAAGTCACGCCGGTCAATATTCGTCTACGCAAGAAAGTCCTGAAAGAGAGTGATCGCAAGCGCGCCAGCCGCGTCTCTAAATGATGGCAAGCTGCCACGTTTGGCGTTTTAGTGTTCGACCTACACGGTCAGCGCCGAACTGAAGCAGCTTGTGGCCAATACGTCACCACCCGCCCGTGAAATGCTGCGGGCAGGTGGCGAGGTGCGGTGAATACTCGATTTTAGCGGAAATATCGCACCATTTTTGCAAAACAACACACTCCTGCCCTGCCTCACACGCCCGTAATAACGGCCACATCCGGCAAATTTTCCAACACGCCTTTATATCCATCAAACGCTGTCAGCACCTCGATGACCATCACTAGCGGGGATGCCCAAATCTCCGGAAAATCACGTTCATTATCATCGTTGAGTGCAAAAGCCAGCTGTTCTCGTGGTGGATGAAACTGTGCATCCACGCCGGGTTTGTTGCCGCGCGCATCAATGCGGTACCAGCCATGGTCTTTCAGGTACACCGCATTGAGTCCATGTAGGCAGTAGGGAGCACCGTTGTCGTCAATGCTGAGGCGTTGATAACACAGCCCGGCGGGGATGCCGTTAGCCCGTAGCAAGGCAGCGAGCAGGTGGCTTTTCGCATAACAATAGCCATGGCCTCGTTGCAGCACGCCCGAGGCTTTGCAGGTGGTGCCGTCCCGTTGCTGGTCGACGCTGTGTTGGATGTGATCGCGTACCCATTGGAAACAGGCCTGCGCGATGTGTGTATCGCTGTCGTGGCCGGCGGCCAACCGTGTAGCAAGGGTGACAATGTCCGGGTGTTGCCAGTCGATGTGTTGGGAGGATTCCAGGTAGTGCTTCATGAGCCGGTGCCCGTCAGTGGGGGAATATTGCGGA
>JAADHZ010000014.1 GCA_013151575.1 Gammaproteobacteria bacterium | reverse complement strand
GTGCCAGGGTGCTGCAATTTATAGGCACCGCCGATTATTTTCAGGCTCAGGTCAGCCAGGTGGGGGACGAAGAGGGTGAAATAGAAGAGCGTGAGTGCGAAGTGCTCATGCGCTCTGTGCTGGCTCAATTTGAGCAGTACGTGAAACTGAGTAAAAAAGTCCCACCGGAAATCCTTTCATCACTGGCGGGTATCGAAGAGCCCGGCCGCCTGGCAGATACCATCGCGGCACATATGTCGCTGAAGGTGGAAGAAAAGCAAAACATTCTCGAAATCGGCAATTTGCGTAAACGCCTGGAGCATTTGATCGCGTTAATGGAAGCAGAAATTGATCTGTTACAGGTGGAAAAACGCATCCGTGGCCGTGTCAAACGCCAGATGGAAAAAAGCCAGCGCGAGTATTACCTTAACGAACAAATGAAGGCCATCCAGAAAGAACTGGGTGATATGGACGAGGGCCATAATGAGCTGGACGAGCTTGCTCGTAAGATCGAAAAAGCCGGCATGTCCAAAGAAGCGCGCGAAAAGGCCGATACCGAGCTGGGCAAATTACGCATGATGTCGCCAATGTCGGCGGAAGCTAGCGTGGTGCGCAACTATATTGACTGGTTGATTAACGTGCCCTGGAAAAAACGCACCAAGGTGCGCCACGATCTGGCCAAGGCCATGGAAGTGCTCGAAGCTGATCATTACGGTCTCGAAAAAGTTAAAGAACGTATTCTTGAATACTTGGCGGTGCAGCAGCGCGCGAAAAAGGTAAAAGGTCCCATCTTGTGTCTCGTAGGCCCGCCCGGCGTGGGAAAAACCTCCCTGGGAAAATCCATTGCGCGCGCCACCAATCGTAAATTTATTCGCATGTCGCTGGGTGGTGTTCGCGATGAAGCAGAGATACGCGGACATCGCCGGACATACATTGGCGCCATGCCTGGAAAAATAATCCAAAATTTGTCTAAGGTTGAGACCCGGAATCCACTGTATTTACTGGATGAACTGGATAAAATGTCCATGGATTTTCGCGGCGATCCCGCTTCCGCTCTGCTGGAAGTGTTGGATCCCGAGCAGAACAACAGCTTCAACGATCACTATCTCGAAGTGGATTACGACCTCTCCGACGTGATGTTTGTGGCTACCGCTAATTCATTGAACATCCCAGGTCCTCTGCTTGACCGCATGGAAGTCATTCGTTTGGCGGGTTACACCGAAGACGAAAAAATTAATATTGCCGAGCGTTATCTGGTTCCCAAACAGGTTAAAGCGACGGGCTTGAAAGATGAAGAAATCCGCATTAGTGAATCCGCGATTCGCGACATTGTTCGCTATTACACTCGTGAAGCGGGCGTGCGAAATTTGGAACGTGAAATTTCCAAAATTTGTCGCCGAGTGGTGAAACAAATTTTGTTGGAGCCGGAAACAAAAAAGGTCAGCATTACCGCGCGTAATCTGGAAAAAATCCTCGGTGTGCGGCGTTTTCGTTTTGGCAGCGCTGAAGAAAATGATCAACTTGGTCAGGTAACAGGACTAGCATGGACTGAAGTGGGGGGGGAGCTGCTGACCATCGAAGCCGTGAAAATGCCTGGCAAGGGCAAGCACAATATTACCGGCCAACTTGGTGACGTGATGAAAGAGTCCGTGCAGGCGGCCATGAGCGTGGTGCGTAGCCGCGCTAAAGCCCTGGGGCTGGACAGCGACTTTTACAGTGATAGTGATATCCACATCCACGTACCGGAAGGCGCGGTACCTAAGGATGGCCCCAGTGCCGGTGTTGGCATGTGCACCGCGCTGGTGTCGGTGTTGACGGGGATTCCGGTGCGAGCAGATGTCGCCATGACGGGAGAAATCACCCTGCGTGGCGAAGTGCTGCCCATTGGGGGCCTGAAAGAAAAACTGTTGGCAGCCCATCGCGGGGGAATCAAAACGGTGTTGATTCCTAAAGAAAATACGCGTGATTTAGCTGATATACCCAAAAATATTAAACAAAACCTCGATATCAAGCCGGTACGCTGGATAGACGAAGTGCTGGCGGTTGCATTGCAACACATGCCGGAAGCCTTGCCCGAGAAGGAACCCACCGGTAAGGTGGCCGCCACTGGCAAAGAAAACAAACGTAAATCCATACGTACGCATTAAGGTTTCAGAATGACGTTAACGCCGTCGGATTTTCCGGCGGCGTTTTTTTGTGACGCAGGTTGTGAAAACAGATTTGAGAAAAAAAGGTATTTTTCACAGTGATTAAAATGCCGCCAATGCCCGTCAGTCCTTGACTGGGGGATGGCTGGTTGGTATAAATCGTGGCGAAAAACGCAGCAGCTGCCAGCTTGCTTCAGAAACGATTGGCGGGGCAATTTTCGAGCCTGCTAACGAAATAAAAAGTAATTAGAATAATCAAACTAAAAGAGGTGAATCTAAGTGAACAAAGCAGAACTGATCGATGCTGTTGCCGAAAGTGCTGATATTTCCAAAGCTGCCGCCAGTCGTGCCGTTGACGGCATAGTCGCCGCCATTAGTGGCGCGTTACAAAAGGGTGATCAAGTTGCACTGGTTGGCTTTGGTACATTCAGTGTAAAGGCCCGCGCTGCCCGCACCGGCCGTAATCCCCGCACCGGTGAAGAAATCCAAATTGCGGCGTCAAACAACCCCGTATTTAAGGCTGGTAAAGCGCTGAAGGATGCCGTAAACTAGCGCGCTTTCGTGGGGTGCTTAGCTCAGTTGGGAGAGCGTCGCCCTTACAAGGCGAATGTCGGGGGTTCAAGTCCCTCAGCACCCACCAGCTCGTCCAAGGGTGAAGTTTCAAGATAGGCATACGCTCGATAGTGGGCAATACAAGGTTTACACTGAGGAGTGGTAGTTCAGTTGGTTAGAATACCGGCCTGTCACGCCGGGGGTCGCGGGTTCGAGTCCCGTCCACTCCGCCATTGGTTGGAAGGCGTTCCTGGATTATCCGGAACGCCTTTTTTATTGGTTCAGATACATGCTGTTCAATGACGTTATCCAGATATATTCCCGGAATATGAAATTCCAAAATTAATTTTTATACTTAATCATTTCCTAAATTAAAGAAACCATCATGCTGCATTTTATTCGAGAACGTGCTCAGGGTTGGATTGCTTGGGTGATTGTGGGTTTGTTGATCGTGCCGTTCGCCTTATGGGGGATCAATGAATATTTTGGCAACGGCGGTCGTCTGGTGGCCGCTACTGTCAATGACACTGATATCAGTGAGCGCGAATTCCAGCAGGCATTTTTTGAACAACGCAATCGCATGCAGAAAATGTTAGGCGGCCAGTATGACGCCCAGCTGTTTGACCCACAGCTTAAAAAACGCGCGTTGGAAGAGCTGATCGATCGAGAATTGTTGCGGCAGTACGCAGAAAAAACGGGTTACCGGGTATCGACTACCGCCGTGGTGGGCACCATTCGCAGTATTGATGCCTTCCGTGAAGAGGGTGTTTTTTCCAATGACCTGTATCAACAACAAGTGCGCTCACAAGGGCAATCACCCGCAGCGTTTGAAGCGCGGGTACGGCGCATGTTGCTCACTGGGCAATTAGCGGAAGGTCTTGCTGGTACTGCGCTGGTGACCGAGGCGGATTTAAAGACCGCCGTTCGTTTGCAGGAACAGAAGCGCGATTTTCAATACCTCACCCTGGCTGTGGACGGTTACCGCGACGAATCGGTAGCGGATGAGTCCGCCATGCAGACCTATTATGATGAGCATGCCGCGCAATTCATGACCACGGAAAAAGTGCGAGTGGAATACATCGAGCTGTCCGCTCAAAAAATTACCGAAACCATGGCAAAAGAATCGCCCCCCAGCGAAGCTGAGTTGCGGGAGTTTTTTGATAGCCACAGCAGCCAGTATCAAGTTCCCGAAGAACGTCAGGCTAGGCATATTCTGATTCAGGTTAATGAAGGCGCGGATGCCGATGCAGTGGAAAAAGCGCGGATCAAGGCGCAGGATATCTGGAAGCGGATTACGGCCGGTGAATCTTTTGAGGATCTTGCCAAGGAATTTTCCGACGACCCAGGGTCCGCAGAAATGGGTGGTGATCTCGGCTTTTTCGGGCGTGGCATTATGGAACCCGATTTTGAAGAAACGGTATTCACCATGCAGGTGGGTGATGTCAGCGAGCCGGTGCTCACGTCATTTGGTTATCACATCATCAAGCTGGCTGCGATTCGCGAGTCCGAAAGTCAATCTTTTGAAGAAATGCGTGACGAGTTGCTGCCCCAGTATCTGGCAGACGCCGCAGAAAAAACCTATTTTGATCTGGCTGAGCAGCTGACCAATCTTGCTTACGAAACCCCCGATAATCTGAGTGAAACGGCAAACCAACTGGGCCTCACTCTCAATCAAAGTGATTTTTTCGGCCGCCGGGGCGGAGCGGGCTTGTTTGCCAATCCTCGGGTATCACAGGCGGCCTACAGTGATGAAGTTCTGAAGCAGGGTTACAACAGCGAGCCGATCGAGCTGGGTGAAAATCACGTAGTGGTGATGCGTCTGCTAGATCATCAGGAAGCTAAGCAACGGCCGCTTGCTGAAGTGAAAGATCAGCTAAAAGCACAGCTAGTGAGTGATCATGCCCGTGCGCAAGCCAAACAGGCGGGGCTGGATGCAGTGAATAAACTGGAGTCAGGCGAGAGCAGCGAGCAAATTGCATCAGCATTAAAATTGAAATGGGAAATTGTAAATGCTGCCGGACGCGAAATGGGTAGTGTCGACCGCACTATCCTCGGCAAAGTCTTCAAATTGAAAAAACCTGAAGGTGAGGCCAGCACCTTCGGTGGTGTGGTTTTAAACAATGGCGCTTTCGCGGTCATCGCATTGAAGGCCGTTACGGAGGGCGATCTCGCTAGCCTTGACGAAGCTGCGCGTGAAACGCTCAAACGTAAGTTGGCAGGTGAAGCGGGAGCCAATTCCCAGGCACATTTGTTGAGTCTGTTGCGGAAAACAGCCACGGTTACAATAACTAACACTGATATTTAATCGCCCTAATTTAAGTTATGGGCGGGGCTGGTAGGCCCGGAATAATCAGCCGCCGTGCCCGGATTTTTCCGGGCATTTTTTTATCGTAGTTTTTTGCCGACAACAATGTCGGTCCGATTGGTTTGATCGCAGTTACTCATTAAACAGTGTGTGTTGGAACTGGAGCGAATTTTGAAACTGAAACTTCACTGGCAAATTCTCATTGCGTTGGGGCTGGCTGTTATCGCTGGCAACCTCACGGGTACCGACGCTGGCCTCTTCGGCGTTACTTTTTATCAGGTCTACGAATTCGTCGGCACCCTGTTTCTCAACGCGCTAAAAATGCTCATTGTACCGCTGATCGTTTCGTCTATTGTGGTAGGCATCGCCAACATAGGCTCTGGTAGCGCATTAGGGCGGCTGGGCGGAAAAACCGTGCTCTATTATGCCTGCACCAGCCTCATTGCCATTTTGATTGGTCTGGTGCTGGTGAATCTGGTGTCACCCGGTGTGATAAATGGTGAGCCAGCCAAAGACCTCATTGGACTGGGCGGTGAAACAGAGAGCATTCGCGCCAAGGTGGAAGGGCGGGGTGCCGGTGATGTGGCAGAAGTATTTTTGCGCATGGTACCCACCAATATTGTGTCGGCCGCTGCCGATGGTCAAATGCTGGGGCTGATTTTTTTCAGCTTGTTATTCGGTTTTTTCATCACCAAACTCAAAAAAGATCGCGCTCATGTGCTGAGTAATTTTTGGAATGCGGTGTATGAGGTGATGATGCTGATCACCGATTGGGTGATGAAGTTCGCACCCATTGGCGTGTTTGCGTTGGTGGCCAAGGTGGTGGCCAGCACTGGATTTGCGGCGTTTCAGCCGCTAGCGTTATTTTTTATTACCGTGGTGTTGGCGCTGGCGGTACACTTTTTTGTGGTAATGCCTATCCTGCTGCGTGTATTTGGGCGGGTCAATCCACTGCGCCATTATCGGGCTATGGCGCCCGCACTGCTCACGGCATTTTCCACCAGCTCGTCATCCGCCACTTTGCCGTTGACCATGGAATGCGTGGAAAAAAATGCGGGCGTGTCCAATCGCACCTCCAGTTTTGTGTTGCCGCTGGGGGCCACCATTAATATGGATGGCACGGCGTTGTACGAATGTGTGGCGGCTATTTTTATCGCCCAGGCCTACGGTATTGAGCTGAGTTTCGCGACGCAATTCACCATCGTGATGGTGGCGCTGCTGACCTCCATCGGTGTGGCGGGTATTCCCGCTGCCAGTTTGGTGGCCATCTCGATTATTCTAGCGACGATCGGCCTACCAGTGGAAGCCATTGGCTTGATCCTGGCGGTGGATCGAATTCTGGATATGTGCCGCACCACGGTGAACGTGTTCAGTGATTCCTGCGGGGCGGTGGTCATCGCCCGCGCCGAGGGAGAGAAAAACATTCTCACCGAACGCCCGGCCTGAAACAAAAACGGCGCGATGAACATTCATCGCGCCGTTTTTATTGGAAGGGCGAGAGAAACTACCCCAGTTTTCCCATGCCCATCACGTTGTAACCACCGTCCACGTAGGTGATCTCCCCGCTGATGCCGGAAGCGAGATCTGAACATAGGAAGGCCGCCGCATTGCCGACTTCTTCAATGGTCACGTTACGGCGCGTCGGCGTGTTTTGTTCGTTGTAGTCCAGCATGGCACGGAAGTTTTTGATGCCCGACGCCGCCAGGGTACGAATAGGGCCTGCGGAGATGGCGTTAACGCGAATGTTTTCCGGGCCGAGGCTCGCCGCCATATAGCGCACGTTGGCCTCCAGGCTGGCCTTGGCCAATCCCATCACGTTGTAGTTGGGCAGCACACGTTCGGCGCCCAGATAGCTGAGGGTGAGTAGCGCGCCGTTGCGGCCCTGCATCATATTGCGTCCGGCCTTGGCCAGTGCGGCAAAACTGTATGAGCTGATTTCGTGCGCGGTGTTGAAACCTTCGCGGGTCACGCAGTCGAGGTAGTCTCCCTCTAATTCTTCGCGCGGTGCGTAGGCCACGGAATGCACGATGATATCGAGGTGGTCCCAGTAGTCATCCAGTTTTTCAAACACGGCGTTGATTTGTTCATCGCTGGCCACGTCACAGGGCAAGGTGATATCGGAATTCAGTTGCGCGGCGAATTTTTCCACGCGCCCCTGCAATTTTTCATTTTGATAGGTGAAGGCGAGTTCGGCCCCTTCACGCTGCATGGCCTGGGCAATGCCCCAGGCGATGGAACGATTGCTGGCGCATCCGACAATCAATGCGCGTTTGCCGTCTAAAAAACCCATGTTTGCTATCCTTCTTTTCGGTGATTGGACTCGGTAACCGTGGCTGGTTATTGCGTCGTCCGGCAGGATAATATTATACGCAATGGTGGCAAAAAAAGTGACCCGCATTTGGGCGGTGTTAAGGCTTGATGAGGCCGCCGGATGACGGCACTTTTACAGATTTTGCAGGTCTTGAACGATAGAAATTGGGTTACACTTGGCCTGATGCGGAAACAGGAACTCTGGGTGACACGACAGCGCGATAGTGGCGAAATTTGCAACAAACCTGGCATTTTCAGTTACTCACTGCTCCTGCTGATGGTGGCGCTGCTGGACGGCTGTGGTGATGGCACCTGGAATAGCCCCTACCCGGCGAATGAAAAAACCAGCAACACCTATTATTCCGCATTTGAAATTCGCCCCAAACACCTCGACCCGGCGCAATCATACAGCTCCAACGAGGTGGTATTCACTGGCCAGATCTACGAACCGCCGCTGCAATACCATTATCTGAAACGGCCCTACACCCTCGAACCACTGGCCGCCACGCAGATGCCCGTGCCCTATTTTGAAGACCGCGACGGGCGGCGTCTGCCAACCGGTGTCTCACGCGAAAAAATTGCTTTCAGCGTTTACGATATCCACATCAAACCCGGCATTCGTTATCAACCTCATCCGGCCTTCGCCAAAAAATCCGACGGTAGCCCCCGCTACCTGGGCCTGACGGCGGAAGACCTTGAAGACATCAACACCCTGGCGGATTTCACCGAAACCGGCAGTCGCGAGCTACTGGCGGAAGATTACGTGTACCAGATAAAACGCCTGGCGCACCCGCATCTGCATTCCCCTATTTTCGGTTTGATGGCGGAATACATCGTCGGCCTTCGCGCCTACTCGAAACAGTTGCGCTCAGTGGTTGAGCCGCAAGGAGGGCAGCAGGGTTTTCTGGATCTGCGCAAATACCCGCTGGCTGGCGTCGAAGTGCTGGACCGATACACCTATCGCGTGAAACTCATTGGCGAATATCCACAGTTTGTTTACTGGTTGGCCATGCCGTTTTTTGGCCCCATTCCCGTCGAGGCGGACGCCTTTTATTCTCAGCCGGGGATGAAGAAAAAAAATATCACCCTGGACTGGTACCCGGTGGGGACCGGCCCCTACATGCTCACCGTGAACAATCCGAACCGGCAAATGGTCATGGAGCGCAATCCTAATTTCCGTGGTGAGCCCTATCCCTCCGAAGGGGATGTCGGCGATCGTGAGAACGGCCTATTGGCCGACGCCGGGCGCACCATGCCATTTATTGATCGCATGGTATTCAGCCTGGAAAAAGAAACCATTCCCACCTGGAACAAATTTTTGCAAGGTTACTACGATGCCTCGGGCATCGGTTCTGACAGCTTTGACCAGGCGATACAATTGTCGGGCCAGGGTGAGGCGGCGCTCACTGACACGATGCGAGAGCGGGGCATCAAATTGGTCACCAGCGTGGCCGCCTCCACCTATTACATGGGTTTCAATATGCGCGATCTGGTGGTGGGCGGTGACAGCGAACGGGCGCGAAAACTGCGTCGTGCCATTTCCATTGCGGTGGACTACGAAGAATACATTTCCATTTTTCTTAACGACCGCGGTGTTCCAGCACAAGGGCCGATTCCCCCTGGAATTTTTGGTTATCAACGGGGCGAGGCCGGGGTTAATCCCTACGTGTATCAATGGAAAAATGATGAGCTGCAACGACGGCCGATCAGCGAGGCCAAACAATTAATGGTAGAAGCGGGGTATCCCTCCGGCCGGGATGCCAAAAGCGGCAAACCATTGATAGTGCATCTCGATACTCCCGGTGGCGGCCCCGACGACAAGGCTCGTTTTGATTGGTTGCGCAAACAGTTCGCCAAAATTGATATTCAACTGGATGTTCGCGCCACCGATTACAATCGCTTTCAGGAAAAAATGATCAAAGGCACCGCTCAGTTGTTTCAGTGGGGCTGGAACGCCGACTACCCGGACCCGGAAAATTTCCTATTCCTGCTCTACGGTCCCAATGCCAAGGCCGGAAAAAACGGCGAAAATGCCGCCAACTATCAAAACTCGGAATTTGACCGCCTATTCGGTGAAATGAAAAGTATGCCCAATGGCCCCGAACGTTTGGCCATCATTCAGCGCATGCTGGAAATCACCCAGCGTGATGCGCCGTGGATATGGGGTCTGCACCCGAAACGTTTCAGCCTGTTTCACGGCTGGGTCCACAATGTGAAACAAAATGACATGGCCAACAATACCCTCAAATACAAACGTATTGATCCACTGCAACGCGCAAAACGTCGCGTGGAATGGAACCAACCGGTGCTGTGGCCGGTGGTGCTCACACTGGTGATATTTTTTGCAGCAATGATTCCGGCCATCTCCACCTATCGGCGCAAGCAACGCGCGAAGGGGACGACCTGATGCTGGCTTACATTGTTCGTCGAATCCTTTATGCCCTGCCGATTTTGATCGGCGTTAACTTGCTAACCTTCTGGCTGTTTTTTATTGTGAACAGTCCGGACGAGATGGCGCGCATGCAGCTGGGGCAAAAGCGCGTCACTCCGGAGGCCATCGAAAAATGGAAACAGGAGCGAGGTTACGACAAAGCCCTGTTTTACAATACGCAAGCCGAAGGCGGTGCAGCCTTCACCAACACCATTTTTTTTGAAAAATCCGTACGTCTGTTCGTGTTTGATTTTGGTAGCGCTGATGACGGCCGGGATATCGGCTACGATATTCGTCAGCGTATGATGCCCAGCCTCGCGCTGGCCATTCCGGTCTTCACCGTGGGCCTGCTGGTGTACATCACCTTTGCTCTGATTATCGCCTTTTTTCGTGCCACTTATGTGGACTACCTGGGCGTGGTGCTGGCCGTGGCGCTGATGTCTATTTCCACGCTGTTCTACATTATTGGCGGACAATTTGTGGTCAGCAAACTGTTGCATCTGGTTCCCATTTCTGGTTATGACGGCGGATTGGCCGCCATCAAATTTCTGGTGCTGCCGGTGCTCGTCGGTATTATCGGTGGAGTAGGGGCGAGTACACGTTTTTATCGCACGATTTTTCTGGAGGAAATGAGCAAGGATTATGTGCGTACCGCCCGCGCCAAGGGCATGGCAGAGCGCGTGGTGCTTTTTAAACATGTGCTGAAAAATGCCATGATCCCCATTCTCACCGGCGTGGTGATCGCCATCCCACTGTTGTTTATGGGCAGCCTGATCACCGAATCATTTTTTGGCATTCCCGGCCTGGGCAGCTACACCATCGACGCCATTCGTGCGCAGGATTTTGGCATCGTACGTTCCATGGTATTCCTGGGGTCGGTGTTGTACATCCTGGGCCTGCTACTGACGGACTTGTCTTACACGTTGGTTGACCCAAGGGTCCGATTGTCATGATCCAACATCGAGGCCTGTGGATTTTTATTGTCTTGCTGGCGGTTGCTGCGGGCGTGCTCTTTACGATGCCAGTGAAGCCGGTGGTGTTGTGGACCGATGCACTAGTGTATGTGCTGGTTGTCACATTAGCGGCTTTTTTTAGTTATGTTCGCAGCAAGCCACATCTGCTGGCTCCGTGGCAACAGGTGTTACGTCGGCCGCTGGCGGTGGCGGCGCTGGTGGTATTGTCCGCCTACGTGGTGGTGGGTTTGCTGGACTCGGTGCATTTTCGTCCCCCCCTCCCTCAGCAGGGTGAATACAAAGGTGAAGACAAAACGGTTCACTATTCCGTGGAGGTGCTCAGTCTGCTGGATATCGTGCTCACCCCGCTGCGAAACACCGTGGAGCGCAGTTATTCCTCACCGCTAGCCACCCATCTCTATTCAAAGGAACTACAGCAGCAAGCGGATGGCAGCCGGGTGCGGGATTACGCCCGCCTGAAATACGGCGGCGCGCATCTTGTGAACCCGCAAGCGGATTATGCTGCGGATATTGCCCAACGCAGCGTGAACGCGTTGTTGCAAGCGGCAGTGGCGTGGGCCGTGCTGGTGTTGCTGTGGTCCGTTTTTTTGGCGCGTCGTGCAAGAAAAAAACTGGCGGATTTCCTGCGAGACGTGGCGCGCGGCAAAACCGCACTGCCCTGGCGGGTGATCTTCGTCTGCGTCGGCGCACTGCTGCTGATGATTACCGTCATCATCGAGTTAGGCCTGCCATACCATCTGCTGGGCACCGACAAGGTGGGCAACGATGTGTTGTATCTCAGCCTTAAAAGCATTCGCACCGGGTTGGTGATCGGCACCCTCACCACGCTTGTTATGCTGCCGTTCGCGGTGTTGCTGGGTATCATGGCCGGGCATTATCGTGGCTGGATCGACGACGTCATCCAATACATTTACACCACCCTCAATTCCATCCCTGGCGTGCTGTTGATTGCCGCAGCGATTCTTTCCGTGGACTTGTACATTGCCAACAACCCCGGCCTATTTGAAACCGTGGTGGAACGTGCCGACCTGCGCCTGTTATTTTTGTGCCTGATTTTAGGCATCACCAGCTGGACCGGCCTGTGCCGCCTGTTGCGCGGCGAAACCCTCAAACTGCGCGAGCTGGATTATATTCAGGCCGCCACCGCCTTTGGTATGAGCAATAATAAAATCATCACCCGCCACATCCTGCCCAACGTCATGCACATCGTGCTCATCGCCGTGGTGCTGGATTTCAGTGGTTTGGTGCTGGCGGAAGCGGTGTTGTCCTACATCGGCGTTGGCGTGGACCCGAGCATGATCAGCTGGGGCAACATGATCAACAGCGCACGCCTGGAAATGGCCCGTGAACCGGTGGTGTGGTGGTCGCTGCTGGCGGCGCTCGGCTTCATGTTTTTTCTGGTGCTCGCCGCCAACCTGTTTTCAGACGCCGTGCGGGATGCCTTTGACCCACGCACCGGTCGTGGCATCCATTAGCGACACAAAAATTAAAAGAGCAAACATCATGACAAGCCCCTTACTGCAAATAGAGTCTCTGCAAACCTGTTTTGCCACCGTCGGTGGCACGGTACGTGCGGTGGACGGCATTAGCCTGGAAATACAGAAAGGCCAGACGTTTGCGCTATTGGGTGAATCCGGTTGTGGCAAATCCATGACCGCGCTGTCTATCATGCGTTTGGTGCCAGAACCCGCCGGGCGCATCACCGAAGGCAGCGTTCGGCTCAATGGGGATGACTTGTTGCAGTTGCCTGAAGTGGCGATGCGTCACGTGCGCGGCAAACGCATCGCGATGATTTTTCAGGAACCTATGACCAGTCTTAATCCGGTGCTCACTATTGGTGATCAAATTGGTGAAAGTGTGCGCCAACAACGTGGTGCACAGGCCGTACGCGCGCGCGTATTGGAGCTGCTGGAAGCGGTGGGTATCCCGGACCCGGCGCAACGTTATCATGAATATCCACATCAACTCTCCGGCGGCATGAAACAGAGGGTGATGATCGCCATCGCCCTGGCGGGCGAACCGGACCTGCTTATTGCCGACGAACCCACCACCGCGCTGGACGTGACCATTCAGGCGCAGGTGCTGGACCTGATGCGCCAACTGCAAAAAAAAACCGGCATGGCCATCCTGCTGATTACGCACGATCTTGGCGTGGTATCGGAAATGGCCGATCGCGTGGCCGTTATGTACGCCGGACAAATTGTGGAAGAGGCCGACCGAGCCACATTTTTTGCCAAGCCCCAACATCCCTATTCCAAAAAACTATTTGCCTCTTTGCCGGATATTAAAAAACGCGGCCAACGCTTGGCGATAATACCGGGGCACGTGCCATCGTTGGCCAGTGAATTTAGTGGTTGTCGTTTTGTGGATCGTTGTGATGATGCGATTGCGGTTTGTCGCAGCCAATCACCGAAATGGATTGCTGCCGCGACATCGGGCGGCGTGCGTTGTTTTAAATTGGATGCCGCTTACCGGGAGCAATTTCCGATAGTAGAAAAACAGGTAACGATACCGGAGCACACTGTTGAGCCATCAACGCAAGGTAACAAAACACTACTGACGGTCACCGGACTTAAAGTGCATTTTCCCATCTACAAAGGCCTGTTGCGGCGGGTGGTGAATCACGTCAAGGCAGTGGATGATATTTCCTTATCCATCCCCGAAGGCCACACGCTGGCATTGGTGGGTGAATCGGGTTGCGGAAAAACCACCGCTGGAAAAAGTATCTTGCAGTTGGTGAAACCGACTGCGGGCACAGTGAAATTTTCAGGTGCAGAGTTTACTGCCTTGTCATCCGCGCAATTGCGGCGGCATCGCAGTGATATCCAAATTATTTTTCAGGATCCCTTTTCCTCCATGAACCCACGCATGATGGTGGTGGACATCATCGAAGAAGGCATGATCACCCAGGGTATTGGCGGCAACGCGCCAGCCCGCGCCATGCGTGTTGATCGCTTGCTGGAGCAGGTGGGCTTGTCACCGGACATCAAACGCCGCTACCCCCACGAATTCTCCGGCGGTCAGCGTCAACGTATTTGCATTGCCCGCGCCTTGGCTGTGGAACCCAAGCTGATTATCTGTGACGAGCCGACCAGCGCACTGGATGTTTCCGTGCAGGCGCAAATTCTCAATTTGTTAAAAGACCTGCAAGACGAACTGGGGCTTGCCTATTTATTCATCACTCACGATTTGTCCGTCGTGGAATACCTGGCGCACGAAGTGGCCGTCATGTATCTGGGCCGCATCGTCGAACAGGGCACCGTACAAGAAGTGATGGAAAATCCACTGCACCCCTACACCAAAGCATTATTGGCCGCAGTGCCGGTAATAGAAAAATCTGCAGAAGGTGTTGAACGCAGTATTATCAGCGTGCAAGGGGAAATGCCGTCACCCATCAACCCGCCCAGCGGCTGCCACTTCCATCCTCGCTGCATACAGGCCATGCCCGAGTGTAAAACCAGCTACCCCGCCGCCCACATCAACGGCGAAACGCACATGACTAAGTGCTTTCTTTATGAATAATGGGCAAGACAATTAAATCGAACCTGAGCCTTATTTCTTCGCAGGTTACTGGAATGAGTTCCAGCCAAATGACAAAACCACACCATAATTGGCCGCGTTTCTGGATTCCGTCAGGAAAAACCATCCAGCTGGATAGTTCTGGTTTTTTGTATGACCCGGAAGATGAGCATGCCATTTTTTACTACACTGATGGCCAACCTGATCGTCTTGAGCAATTAGGCAGCACCCCTGTTGCTATTCTCCTGGGTGAACCGGGTATAGGGAAGTCCACGGCACTGAAAGAAGAGTTCGAGCGTCTACAGGCTGAAAACGAGGCTTGCCTTTATCGGGAGTTGAATCAGTATCAGAGTGACAGTCGGCTCATCGATGACATTTTTGGTTCAAAAAAAGTTCAAGCATGGAAACAAGGCTCGTACCGCCTGACTCTCTTGCTGGACAGTCTGGATGAGTGCAACTTGTCTATTCCCACGGTGACAAAAATTCTGGCCAGACAGCTGGGAAGTTTACCGAGAGAACGTCTGAATTTACGCCTGACGTGTCGAACAGCAGATTGGTCGATACATTTCACCCGCAAGCTACGAGAGCTTTGGCAAGGTGAGGATGAAAATTCATCCAATCTTTTGGGTGTGTTTGAGCTGGCTCCTTTGCGCAAGAAGGATGTTCAGCGTGCAGTGCTGGACCGCAAGTTGGACGCGGATGCTTTTTTGCATGAAATCTGCCTCAAAGAAATTCAACCCCTTGCCAGCTATCCCAATACTCTTAACATGTTGCTTGGGTTATTTGGCCGCCCTGATGGCCTTCCTGGACAGCGCGCCGAAATCTATCGCCTTGGCTGTGAAGCGCTAGCGAAAGAACGTAGCACATTTCGCCAGGAGTCCCGTCAAACCGGCAGATTTAGTGCATGCCAACGCATGGCTGTTGCTGGCCGTATTGCCGCACAAATGGTATTTGGGCACCGCTCGACCATTTGGCGCGATGATGTCCTGGACGCTGTAACCACCGACCTTGTTGAAGGTGATGTTGTGGGCGGTACAGAGCGAGCTGATGGACAGGATTTTCCTGTTGATATTCATATTCTTTGGGAAACCATCGAATGCGCCCTGTTTTCTGGACGTGACGAGCAAAGAACCGGTTTTTCCCATCAGTCCTATGTCGAGTTTTTGGCTGCCTGGTATCTGCATTCTCATAACCTGGAAACCCAACAGGCACTTACACTTCTTTGCCATCCCGATGATGGCCGTATTCCACTTCAACATGCTGAAACAGCGATTTGGCTGGCTTCCCTCAACAAGGAAATTTTTACTGCTTTGGTAGCAACAGAGCCATTGCTCTTGCTACGTGCTGATCTGTCTGACATGACTGATGGTCAGAAAGCCCAGTTGACGGAAAAGCTGCTTGATTCATTTGCTGCTCAAACTGAATTTGATACAGATTGGAGCTTGCGCCAACATTATCGTAAGTTGGGATACCCTGATTTGGCGAAACAGCTTCGCCCTTACATTGTGGGCAAAGATATGGCTTTCGCAGCTCGTCGAGTAGCTATGGCTATTGCCGCAGCCTGCCATGTTCGGGAATTAAGGGAAGATCTGGTTTCTATTGCGCTTGATCAAAAGGAAAAACAGCAACATCGGCTGAATGCGGTTGATGCTGTTATTGATTGTGCAGATGTCCACGAGCTTGCCAGTTTACGTCCCCTCGCAATGGATAATGCTGGCAACGATTTGGAAGACAAACTCAAGGTCGCCGTTATTCCATCCCTCTGGCCAGATCATATTTCTACGAAAGAAGTTTTCGAGTTACTTTTACACGCTCAGAGTGAGAATTGTCTGGACAGGTTTCGTCACTCACAAGAAAAATTTCTGAGTCAGCTTGTCAATGATGATTTAATCATTGCCCTACAGTGGGTTACCGATGCTGGTAACAATCTCGGTGATTACGAAGTTGATTGCTTCAAAGATGACATCATGGTTGAAGCATGGAAAAAAGTTGATAACCCCCATGTGCTTCGCGTATTTGCTGATACAGTCTGGGTGTGTCTGGGACGACATGAGCCAGTATTTAATCGTTGCAATGGGCAGGAAAAAAACTGGTTTGAGCAAGACTCCGAAAAAAGAAGAGCGGTTATTATCGCACTATTGGAGGCCCATTCTGAATCAGCAAAAAAGAGTAATCGCAGAAATTTGGTTGATGAAGATTGCCAAATTATCCTACCAGAAGATAATTTTTGGCTGCTGAGTTGTTATGAATCCAGTTCCGACCCTGGATTGCGTGCAAAACTGGCCAAGTGCATTGACGCTTTTGTATCCTGGGATGTCGATATAGCATGGTTTGACGCACTTGTTACGGCCGCTTGTATTGATGCCCCCAATACTGAATCACCTTTGGCAGATGTTATGGCTTTTTATCTGGAGCCTATTGAGCTGGATTCAGAAGCTGCCCGTGTGTGTAAAGACCTGTACGCCAAGCAATCGGCATGGAGAAAAAAACGCTCTCGACTTCTTGATCCACCACCTTCCGTGCGTGTTGAACAGGCATTGCAGGAATTCGAATCCGGAAAAAATACTGCCTGGATGTGCTTATGGAAGGAGCTTTCTTTGCCGGATGAGGCCATTCGGTATCCATGGAAATTCGATAACATTACAAAATTACCAGGGTGGTTACGCGCAACATGCTTGGAACGAACACATATTGTACGTTGCGCTGAAACGTGGGTTATGGAAAGTCCTCTTTCCCAAAAGGATATTTCTTGTTTTGACAACCGAAACAGCAATTCACATACAGCCACTTACCTGGCGCTCTGTCTCTTGAGTGAAGAAAGCCCGCAATCTCTTGTAAATGTTCCCGGAAACTGGTCCAGGTGGGCAGAATTAATCGTAACTTTCCCTCGTGACAATAAACACGAACCGAGAAGAGCTTTGCTCAGGCAAGCCTATTCAAATGCTCCTGCAATTGTATCAGGCACTTTCCAAAATTTGATCGATCAGGATATTTCTGCCTCCCGGCCACTGTACAGGGTGAGAGAATTGGCGGTAGTTTGGGATGGGCAAATTGCAGGGATGCTAAACAAGTTTTTAACAAAACCCGGTTTGACGCTTTCCCACGTATCTACATTGCTGGATGTATTGCTAAAGCATGGTGATGAGGCTGCCTTTGAGTTTGCTGGTAAATTGATTGTGTCAGCTTTTTCCTTTGTTGGGCCACCCAATTATCCGCTGATTTTGGTTGCTGCCCAAAGCCTTGTGGTCCATCAATTGCAAAAGAGTTGGCAAATAATTTGGAAAAAGATGTTGATAGACTCCTATTTTGGCAAGGAGTTGATGCTTGGGTACGCTAATCGCCCGGGCAGGTATGATCGTTTCTTTGCCAGTTTTTCGGAAGCACAAATTACTGAATTGTATTTTTGGCTTGAGGAACATTTCCCCGTAGCCAGTGATATTCACTATCCTTCTGGTAAAGCTCAGAGTACGGCCCGTGATGAAGTGGGGCAGTTACGCAACAATTGTTTGGATTATTTGTCCGGTCTGGGCACACAAGCCGCTATAGATGCATTGTGTTCGATTTTTGATCGTTTTCCGGAAAGAGACTGGCTGAAGTATTTGCTAAATGAGGCAAAGCAGGTGTTTCGCAAGACCTCTCTTCAAGCACTCTCTCCCACTGAGCTTGTAACTTATACCCGGCACCGGGATGCACGGCTAGCCAGAAGTAGCAACGAGTTAATGGAAGCCGTAGTGTTTTCTTTGCAGCGTTTGCAGAAAAAATTACATGGCCAAACACCACTTGCGCCGTTCTTGTGGAACATATTCGAGAATGGGAATTCAGGGCGCCCCAAGAGCGAAGACCGCTTTTCGGATTTCATTAAACATCATCTGGAAATTGATTTGCCGACTTTTGTGATTGATCGGGAAGTCCAGATAGAGAACTTGCGAGAACATGGTATTGGTAAACGCACAGACCTGAAGATAGAAGCCAAAGACCTTG
>JAADHZ010000104.1 GCA_013151575.1 Gammaproteobacteria bacterium | reverse complement strand
TGGCCGCCAATTTTTGGCGTTGCTGTAAATCGTCTTCGCACAATAACGGGGTCATTGAGTCAGGCATTGTTTTCTCCGGGCAGGCAGTCAGTCCATCACAGCGATAATGACAGCGTTTAATCGCGTGAGTTAAACACCTAAATTGCAACATGTCAAAATATTGCCGCAGACTGTTTTCGAGAAAACAGTTTAAAAACGGGAAGGTAGGTCGAACACTTCGACAGCAGCAACAACTTTAGGGTGGTTATTGTTTTTTGTCGTGTTGTCGCGCCAAAGCCACGGCGCGTCGGTGGTGACGGAATACCTGCTTTTCCAACTCGTCGCGCAGGACTTCCGAGATGCCCAAAAAACGTACGGTGAAACCGTCATCCGCCAACATTTCCCCCTCGCCAGACACCACACCGGGCAGTTGTAGTGGTTTAGGGAAACGAGCATCAAGGAACAGACGCAGGACCAGCAGTTCCCCCCCCTGGGGGCCGACGGATTGCTGCTCTCCCCCAATGTGTAAATAGGCTGCCCCCATTATAATGGGGCGCGGTTCCGGCATGTGGGCCTGAGCCGCCAGCATCTCCCCCAGCATGCTCATCAGAAAATCGAGCTTGGCCTCCAGCCGACGGTTTTCCGGGAGAACACCTTCTAGGCTGTCTTCTGCCTCCTGGGGGTGTTCATCCAGCACGTTAAAGGCCTGAATCAACCGGCTGTTTTCCTCCGAATAACGCCGCAGCGCGGCCTCGTCCGGTACAACGGGCAGCACGCGCCAGTCCACTGGCAGGCGGTCATGATAGGTAATGCCGGTGGCTAATGGCGTTTGAGGATGCTGGCTCATGCGATGGAGGGTAAAACAGAGCCTGCATGCCGCACAAGACATTGGCAGAGGAATCTTGCGGCGATGGTGATGAGAAACGAGGGTCATATAAGGTTCACCCCGCGATGCAAGGAAAAAGCCCGTTGGTGACAAAAATATATTGCTTCCATATATCTGAATATCAGTTCCTATCGGATCGCCCCCATGTCGGGCACACACAAGGCAACAATACTTTGACTTGATTATCGGTTGTCGCTTTTGGCAACGCTGTAACAATAGGCTGAAGGCAATTGATTAGGCAGCACAGGCGAGCAACTATTGAGCCGAGACAAGACAGACGTTGTGAAAAATTGCAGGCGTATGCCGATGCGTTGAGGATTTTTTCACAACACCAACGAAGGCCAATAAGCGCCGGTTATGCTGTTTAAGCAATGTGCTCATTAGAATATGCAGTCATCCTGCATTCATCGGAGAGCCGCATGACACCTGCCACGCAGTTCGAGTACACTCATCCTGATACGCTACAGAACAGCTAACCACAGGTAAAATCACGATGGAATTCAACGTCAAAAGTGGCAGTCCCACAAAACAACGCTCGGCCTGCGTGGTGGTCGGGGTGTTTGAACCCCGCCGACTGAGCCCTGCGGCAGACAGCCTCGACAAAGCCAGTGGCGGCCAGATTTCTTCCTTGCTGCGGCGCGGCGATATCGAAGGCATGCCGGGGCAGACTCTGCTGTTGCACAACCTGCCCAAAACCCTGGCCGATCGTATCTTGCTGGTGGGCTGCGGCCGGGAACGGGACATTGGCGACAAGGAATACAACCGCATCGTCAGCAGCGCCGTGAAACGCCTCAATGAAACCGGGGCCATGGAAGGCGTCAATTACCTTACCGAGCTAAACGTCAAAGGCCGCGACCTGCACTGGAAAATCCGCCAGACCGTGGAAGCCACTCGCGAGACGCTGTACCGCTTCGATACACTGAAATCCAAAAAAGATGAAACCCGCCGCCCCCTGCGTAAGCTGACGCTGATGGTGCCGCGCCGTAGCGATCTGCCCAACGGCGAAGCCGCCGCACGCGAGGGCGAGGCCATTGCCGAAGGCGTCAGCCTAGCCAAGGATCTGGGCAACCTGCCCGGCAACATTTGCACCCCCGGCTACCTCGCCAAGCAGGCCAAAGCCATGGGCAAAAAATACAGCAAGCTCAAGGTTTCGATACTGGAACAGGCGCAAATGGAAAAACTCGGCATGGGCGCCCTGTTGTCGGTGGCCAAGGGCTCACGCGAAGCCCCCCAGCTCATCGTCATGGAATACAAGGGCGGCAAAACCAAGGCCAAACCCACCGTATTGGTCGGTAAGGGGGTCACCTTTGATTCCGGCGGCATTTCCATCAAACCTTCCCCCAGCATGGATGAAATGAAATACGATATGTGCGGCGCCGCCAGCGTGTTCGGGGCCCTCACCGCCTGCGCTGAACTGCAACTGGAGATCAACGTCATCGGCGTAGTGCCCGCCTGCGAAAACCTGCCCGACGGGGCTGCCAGCAAACCCGGCGACGTGGTCACCAGCATGTCCGGCCAGACCATCGAAGTGCTCAACACCGACGCCGAAGGCCGCCTGATTCTGTGCGACGCCCTCACCTACTGCGAACGCTTCGAACCAGACGCCGTAGTGGACATCGCCACCCTCACTGGTGCCTGTGTCATCGCCCTCGGCCGTCACGCCAGCGGCGTCATGGGCAACCACCACCCACTGGTGCACGAGTTGCTCAACGCTGGCAAAAGCAGCGGTGACCGCGCCTGGGAACTACCCCTGTGGGATGAATACAACGAACAACTGAAAAGTAATTTTGCCGACATCCCCAACATTGCCGGTCGCGAAGGTGGCACCATCACCGCCGCCTGCTTCCTGTCACGTTTCACCAAAAAATATCACTGGGCACACATGGACATCGCCGGCACCGCCTGGGTCAGCGGTGAAAATAAAGGCGCTACCGGCAGGCCCGTAGCTCTGTTGACCCAATTTTTGATAGAACGCAGCACAAGCAAAAAATAGTGGCTCGCCGGGGACCTCGGGAGGTCCCGTGGCATTTTATATCCTGCCTATTAATAAAACTCAGTTTGGGATGTAAGTGTTACCACCTGACAATCAATTTTGCCTTTTGTAGGGCGGGCATTGCCCACCAATGGCGCTTCATCCTGGTTTCAACGGTGGGCAATGCCCACCCTACGTCAAGATGCTGAGTTTTGTTTAGAGGCATGTTTTATATTGGGCCAATTAATATTTTCGCCAAGCCGTCAAGCACGCAAAGGTATCATCAAGGATAATCTGATTTATCCCGTTGCCGTCAGAACCTGCCCCGCGTGGCGTTTTGGGTATTCTGGCGAAGGCCAGAATCCAGAGATTGAAACCCCTGGACACCGGCCTTCACCCAAAGGGCGTAAACGCCGGTGTGACGGAAAATCAATTGTTCAGCATTTCTTTAATTTGTCTTTGTGTACTTTGTAGCTTGGCGAAAACAAAAAAACTGACGTTCACAGGATGAGACAACCGTGACCAAGGTCGATTTTTACATACACAATACCGCCGCCCGCGACGACGCCCATGAACGAACCATGTGCAAACTGGCTGAAAAAATCAGCACTCAGGGAAAGCGTGTTTACATCCACGCCGAGGCACAGTCGCAACGACTGGACACCCTGCTTTGGACCTTTCGTGAGGGCAGTTTCGTGGCACACGAACTGTACCAACCCGGAGTCGCAACCGAGGTGGCTGTGCAAATCGGCGCCCACCCCTCACCAGAAATAGACAGCGATGTTTTGATTAACCTCGCGGCGGAAGTGCCACTTTTTTTCAGCCGCTTCCCGCGCGTCGCAGAACTGGTAGGCAGCAGTGATACGGCCAAAAAACAAGGTCGGGAACGTTACCGTTTTTATCGTGACCGGGGTTATACGCTGGACATGCACGAACTCGGGCGTTGATAATATTTTCCTGCACTTTCGACACGGGATCCCAACC
>JAADHZ010000137.1 GCA_013151575.1 Gammaproteobacteria bacterium | reverse complement strand
CGGACCAACCGCTGAACATCCTGTACATCGTGGTGGACTCGTGGCGTTTCGACACGCTGACCGCACAGGCCGCGCCCAATATTTTCCGCTTTGGACAACACAGCCTGGTGTTCGACAACCATTACAGCACCGCCAATTCCACCCGTACCGGCGTGTTCTCGCTGTTTTACGGCCTGCCCGGCACCTACTGGCATGCGATGCTCGCGGAGCAGCGCGGCGCAGTGTTCATCAATCAACTGCAAAAACAGGATTACCAGCTGGGCATTTTCGCCAGTGCCAAACTCTACAGCCCGGAGTTTGACCGCACCGTGTTCGCCCAGGTGCCGGATCTGCGCACCCGCTCCATTGGCAGCTCACCGCAACAGCGCGACCGCAACATCACCGAGGAATTCCTCGGTTTCCTCGACCACCGCGATCCCCAGAAACCCTTCTTCGGTTTCCTGTTTTACGACAGCCCGCACGGTTACGATTTTCCGCCCGATTATCCGTTACCATTCCAGCCCAGCTGGGATGCCGTGAATTACGTGGCGCTAAACAACGACTTCGACCGGACCCCGTTTTTCAACCGCTATCGCAACTCGGTGAATTACGTGGACAGCCTCGCCGGACGGGTGCTGGACCGCCTGAAAACCGACGGCCTGCTGGACAATACCGTCGTGCTGATCACCGGCGATCACGGCCAGGAATTCAACGACAACGGACTCAACTACTGGGGGCACAACAGCAACTTCTCCCCCTGGCAGACACGGGTGCCGCTGGTGCTGCACTGGCCCGGCAAAACGCCGCAACACGTTACGCATCAAACCAGCCATTTCGACCTGTCGCCCACACTGATGCGCGACCTGCTGGGCTGCGACAATCCGCCGCAGGACTATTCCAGCGGCAAACATTTGCTGGACGGCCAACCCGGCCCGTACCTGCTGATGAGCAATTACAACCAGTTTGCGGTGATGGAGGCCCAGCGCATCACCGTGGTGGACGAATTCGGCAACGTGGATGTAATGGACCAACGCTACCGTCCCATCCCCGATGCCCAGCTGCCCAATGCACTCATGTTGTCCGTGATGCAGGAAATGGGGCGATTTTATTCACATTGAGTAGCCTGTTACTGTAACGCGGCCGCCCGGTTGACCCACCAGCAACGGCCCACAAAAGAGAAAACCCATGCACGAACAAAGCAAAGCCAACAGCCATCAACTGATTTTTGAACACTCCCGTGACGGCCGGGTGAATGGTGCCCAGTACCTCGATGGGCAAGCCGACATCAGCGCCATCCCCGAATCCCTGCTGCGCAAGACCCCGCCGGGCTTGCCGCAAGTATCGGAGATGGACGGGGTGCGTCACTACACGCGGCTGTCGCAGAAAAATTTTTCTATCGACACGCACTTTTATCCGCTGGGCTCCTGCACGATGAAACACAACCCACGGGCCTGTAACACGCTGTCCATGTTGTCGAACTTTCTCGGCCGCCACCCGCTAGCCCCGGAACGTTTCGGGCAGGGTTTCCTCGGCTGCCTGTGGGAGCTGCAAGAAATTTTGAAAGATGTCACCGGCATGCAGGCGGTCTCGCTGACACCCATGGCCGGGGCCCAGGGTGAGTTCGCTGGCGTGGCGATGATCCGCGCCTATCACGACGCTCGCGATGACCATCAGCGTCGCGAAATTTTGTGCCCCGACGCCGCCCACGGCACCAATCCCGCCACCGCCACCATGTGCGGTTACACGGTGCGCGAGATCCCCACCGGCGACAACGGTGACGTGGACGTGGCCGCGTTAAAAGACGCCGTCGGCCCGCACACCGCCGGCATCATGCTCACCAACCCGTCGACCCTGGGCGTGTTCGACCGGCGCATCAAGGAAATCGCCGAAATCGTGCACGATGCTGGCGGCCTGCTGTACTACGACGGTGCCAATCTCAACGCCATCCTCGGCAAGGTCAAACCCGGCGACATGGGTTTCGACGTCATCCACATGAACCTGCACAAAACCTTCTCCACCCCCCACGGCGGCGGCGGGCCGGGAGCGGGACCGGTGGGCGTCAGCGAACGGCTGCTGCCCTTCATGCCCATCCCGGTGGTGGGAAAACGTGCCGGAAAAAATGAAGATGACGGACAGACTGTTTATCGCTGGCTGACCGAAAAAGACCTGCCGCAAAGCATTGGCCGTCTGTCCGCCCACATGGGCAACGCCGGCGTGCTGTTGCGCGCCTACATTTACGCGCTGCTACTGGGCCGCGAAGGCATGGAGCGGGTGGCCGACTACGCCACCCTCAATGGCAATTACCTGATGGCCAAACTGGCACAGGCCGGTTTCGACATGGCCCTGCCGTCGCGTCGCGCCACCCACGAATTCATCCTCACGCTCAAGCGCCAGGCCTCGGAACAAGGCGTCACCGCGATGGACTTCGCCAAGCGCCTGCTGGACTACGGCTACCACGCGCCCACCACCTATTTCCCGTTAATCGTGCCCGAATGTTTGCTCATTGAGCCCACCGAAACCGAATCCAAAGAAACTCTGGACGGCTTCATCGAAGCCATGTGCGTGATACAAAAAGAGGCCGACGACAACATCGAGATTCTCAAGGGCGCGCCATACACATTGCCTTCACGCAGGCTGGACGACGTCAAGGCCGCGCGTGAGCTGGATCTGAAACATGATGGAAACAAGTGTTAGTCGTAATAAATATTGAGAGTGAGAGATGGTAGTTTGGCAAAAAAACCTGAAGGTTGTTTTGGGGTAACGGATAAAAAATTCAGCCGTCATACATCAGATGTATGCTTATGCAAAGGTATTAAAAAAGAACACGTATATACTGAAATAAAATAAGCTAAAAGACTATGGTGTTTCGGTGAAGAGAGAAATAGTTATATGTACCCTCACTGCTGTCCTGTTAACTGCATTTCCGTCATTCCGGCGAAGGCCGGAATCTAGAATGTTGTTGAAACCACTGGATTCCGGCCTTCGCCGGAATGACGTGAAGGAATTATGAATTTTCATGCCTCCAATACCTCAAGTGATGAGCCCTATAACCTACATGCGGCCAATAACCTCACCCACCCGACGGCCAAAACAAATAATGAATAAATCTAAATTTTATACTCGCGAAGCTTTCACTCAAATAGAGTTTGCCGAAAAATCATGGTTTGAATTTATTCGTGCAGAAAAACAAGAGGTAGTAAAAGAAATATTTCTACACTTACAGCATTTCTTAAGCCATGCAGCAATAGTAGATAAAATACTAGACCCAAAGGAAGGTTCTAATCGAAGCAAAATACTAAAAGAAAATTTAGATTTAACTGGCATTAATCTAAAACTGTTCCGAAAATTACGAAATCATTTAGAGCACTTTGATGACAGGCTTGATAAATGGGTGGAAAATTATGAAGGTGAACCATTCTATGACATGAACCTTGTAACCGGAACGAAAGGATTTCCAGAAAAAGTTTTTTTGCGAGCGCTTGATTTACATATCTACAAATTTCATGGTAAAAGCTATGATTTAGATGAGTTGCATAAAATATTATTAGAAATTAAGAAAAGGTTATCATTACAAAGTCACGGCTAGCAAAATCATCCAGATGATGACCTTCAAACCTAGCGGGGCTTTTGCAAAAAAACCGCAAAAGCCCC
>JAADHZ010000064.1 GCA_013151575.1 Gammaproteobacteria bacterium | reverse complement strand
CTTCAAAGGCCTGCGGCGAAGTCACTTCGTGCACCAGATGCCGGTCTATATAAAGAAGGCAGGTGCCATCCTCTTGCGTGCGTACCACATGAGCGTCCCACAATTTGTCGTAAAGGGTTTTATTCGTCATGCTGTTGATCCTCGTCACTCATCTGTCGTTTTACTTGATTCTAAAGACGCGTTTACGCCCTCTCCGCTGCCACTTCCAAACGCACCATCTCCACATGGGTGCGGCCCTGCGCATCAGTCGGCACGGCGCACAAATAGTCATCCACCACCGATTCCACAAAAGCCACGCGATTTAAACTCGGCACACACTGTAAATATGGCAACCAAGTGCTACGCATCCAGCCCGCCAAACTCATCGGGCTGTCGTGGCACATGTCCTTGTGAACCGTGATGATGTTCTGCGTCGCTAGCCCGGATTCATCGAGCCAGCGAGTGTAATCGCACTCCGTGCTGAAACGCCACGGAAACCTGAAAGCACGAAAAAACGGTCGCCAGCGCGGCATGGCCCGCACTCGGTCAACGGCCTCGATAAACTGCGCACAATTTCCCGAGGCAGGCATTTGCAACAACACACGTCCGCCGGGTTTAAGGGCGCGGCGCAACCCCGCCAACACGGCGGGATGATTCGGCACCCAGTGCAACACTGAATTGGAAATCACCGCATCAAAAACACCATCAAAGGTGAGCTGTTGCGCATCCACGCAGGCAAAGGCCATGTTACGCATCCCGCCCCAACGCCGCTGGGCGAGGGCCACCATCTGTGGTGAAGCATCAATGCCGGTGACGGTATGCGCCTGTTGCGCCATGAGCGCGGTCAACTTGCCATCGCCGCAGCCCAGATCCAGCACGTTCTCGCTGTCGCGCAACGCAAGCCGAGCAATCAGTTCACAGCCCCACTGATATTGTGCAGAAGAATTGGCCGCGTAATCGGCGGCATCCCAGTGAAAAGATGTGCTGTTCATGGCTGGCTCCCGTGTACTGATTGATCATCTGTGGGAAGGAGATTAGCCCAGCAAACTAATAACAACAATTCTATTTTGTGATGATTTGCATTCCCAAACGGAATGAATAAAACTGCCGCCATGGATACCATAAACCTACAAACCTTCATCACCGCCGCCGAAAAAAATTCCTTTTCGTTGGCCGCCGAGCAGCTGTACCTCACCCAACCTGCGGTGAGCAAACGTGTCGCCAGTCTGGAAAGTGAACTGGGCACACCGCTGTTTGACCGCATCGGTCGACGGATCAGCCTGACCGAGGCGGGCCGGAAATTCCTACCTCGCGCCAAAAATATTCTGCGTGATATTGACGACAGCCGACGACTGATCTCCAACCTCACCGGCACGGTGGCCGGACAACTCAGTATTGGCACCAGTCACCATATCGGTCTGCACCGATTACCGCCGGTACTGCGGCAATTCAGCAAGACTTATCCTGATGTCGCACTGGATTTGCAATTTATGGATTCCGAAGCCGCCTGCCGTGCGGTACAAACAGGCGATCTCGAACTGGGGATTGTTACCCTGCCACTGGAACCACTGGCAGACTTGCACAGTGAACTCATCTGGCCCGACCCGCTGGACATCGTTGTTACTCACGAGCACCCGCTGGCGAAAAAATCCAGACTCAATTTTCAACAGCTCGCAGAACATCCGGCCATTTTACCCTCGCCCGGCACCTACACCCGGCAACTACTGGAACGCAGCGTCGCCAACGTCGGCGGAAAACTCCGCGCGGGCATGACCACCAACTATCTCGAAACCATTAAAATGATGGTGGGCGTGGGACTGGGCTGGTCGGTGTTGCCGCGCAGCATGTTGAGTAATGAACTGATGGTGTTGACGGTTCGCGGCATGAAACTGACACGGCAATTGGGCATCGTGCGCCATCAAGCGCGCACGTTATCGAATGCAGCAAGTGCAATGATGGCCATGCTTCAGTCGATGAAAACCCGCCGATAAAACCGACCAATATAAAACAGCGCCCATAAAAAAGGCCCCGAAATACGAGGCCTTTTGCAGTACCGGGTTACCGGGTGTCTGCGATCAGAATTGTGCACCCACGCTGATAAAGACAATATCCGTGTCGATGGTGGTCAGCTCAAGTTCCAACTGCGCGAGTCCCAACCCCAAACCCAATCCCACGCCGTAGGACAGGCCCGTATCCGAATACGATGTATTCCCCACCTTCAAATCCTCATTCACATACCCGGCCTTGGCCTTGAAATAAAACGGCCCGGCGGTGCGAAAAGCCAGGTACAGGGCCTGCGTATCCAGGCTCACATTCTGGCTCACATTCTGGCTCTCAGACTTACCATCACTGGTGGAAGTGGTAAACTCCGCTTCCAGCGCCAGGTCCGCCACCACCGCACCAATTTCATATCCCACGACCACACCGGTATTGGTCGTATCACTATAGCCGTTACTATCAATCACCATCGGCCCGGTTTTGACCCCAAACAACCAATCAGCCGATGCCGGAGCCGCCACAACCAGGCCCAACACACCGACCAGAAAAAACATTTTCATCTGACGCATCATGCTCCCCTTTTTCCCGTTACAATTATTGAAATGAATTTTTCAGCCATTTTTCAAACACCGATAACCCGACCATCAATCTGGGTCCAAAGCCAGCATGACGTTATTACCATGAACGACGCACCATTGCACACCCTGGTTCCACTGGGCCTCGGGTTCATCGCCTATTTTGTGATGCACTCCCTGCTGGCCTCCCTGTGGCTGAAACAAAAAGTCCTGCGGCGCTGGCCGCGCATCATGCCCGCCTACCGGCTGATCTTCAACCTGCTGTCGGTCATACTTCTTTTACCGCTGATCTGGCTGATGCACCAAAACCCCGGGGCACTGATCTGGCAGTGGCCGGGTATGTTGAGCGGGCTGATGAAGGGACTGACGTTTGCGGCGATACTGGGGTTTTTCTGGTCATTAAAATCCTACGACAACGGGGTGTTTTTAGGCTGGACCCAGTGGCGCAACCGACACATGGACAGTACCGACCCGGATTCCCTGCACATTTCCACCCTGCACAGGTTCGTGCGCCATCCCTGGTATTTCTTTTTTTTGGTCATCATGTGGGCACAGGATTTACACCTCGCCCAGTTCGTCGTTTACGGCCTCATCACCGGCTATTTTATCGTCGGCTCCCGGCTGGAAGAGAATAAACTCATCGCGCATTACGGAGAGCCCTACCGAAAATACCGCCGACAAGTTCCCGGCCTGTTTCCGCTACCGTGGCGCTGGATGAGCGCCAAGGCCGCTGCCGCACTCGTACAGCAAGCCAGCCGGTAACCAACAAGGGATGTCAGGATGCTTTCTTGTAAATCAACCCCGGGTTAAGTAACAACTCATCCCTTTTCACCTGGTCCAGCGGACAACCTTCCTCATCACATGAGGCCAGGCGATCAAAAATATACGTCGTGCCCTGGTCCTGAAATGTCTCATAAATCGGCTTGCCAAGATGCGACCCGATGGCACGCTTGAAATTCTGTTTTTTCACGGAACTATCCTCTTCAACCCAACGCCCCGCCCCGCATTAAAAATGCCGAAAGCGACCCGGACCTCCCGGGTAAAAACGTTATCGTCCCGCTCGAAAGAGTCTTTAAAGCAATTTTGAACGGATAATAGCTACGAATGCAGCGAGCGTTTGTCCACCGCCAACGCCGCTTCATGCACGGCTTCGGAGAGTGTGGGATGAGCGTGGACGATACGTGCGAGGTCTTCGGCGCTGGCGGAAAACTCCATGGCCACCACGGCTTCGCTGATGAGCTCCGAAGCATTGGCACCATAAATATGCACACCAAGAATGCGGTCGCTGACAGCATCGCTGAATATCTTGACCAGGCCGCTGGTGTCACCGCTGGCGCGGGCACGGCCATTGGATGAAAAGGGAAATACACCCGTTTTAAAGGCAACCCCATCGGCCTGTAATTGCTCGGCGCCCGCCCCCACCCACGCCAACTCCGGCGCGGTGTAAATCACAAAAGGCATGACCTCATAGTTAATTTCAGGTTTCTGGCCGACGATGCGTTCGGCCACCGCCACGCCCTCTTCCGACGCCTTGTGTGCCAGCATGGGGCCACGCACCACATCGCCGATGGCGTACACGCCCGGCAGATTGGTGCGGCACTCCTCGTCCACGTCGATAAACCCACGGCGGTCGATGGATAAACCCACCACATCCGCGCCGATGTTATCGCTATTGGGTTTGCGCCCGGCGGCCACTAACAAATAATCTAACGATAATGTGTGCTCACCATCGGTATTTTCATAGGTGACGGTAACCTGCTGAGCGGTGGCTTTCACCGATACCAGCTTAGCCCCAAGTAGAATATCTATTCCCTGTTGTGCGAGGTCTTTGTTCGCCGCCTCCGCCAGTTGTGAATCGACATTACGTAAAAATGTTTCACTGCGCACCAGCACGGAAACCTTCGCGCCAAGCCGCGACCACACACTACCTAACTCCAACCCCACCACGCCACCTCCGATAACACCGAGGCGTTTAGGTGTTTCAGCGAAGGTCAACGCATCGGTGGAATCCACAATCCGTTTTCCATCAAAGGGGGCGATATCCAATTCCACCGGGCTGGAGCCGGTGGCGATAATAATATTGTCGGCCCGATATTCCTGCGGCTCTTCGGTACCATCATGGCCCGTCACCCGTATGCAGTGGTCACCCACCAACGTGCCTCGGCCCTTGAGCCATTGCACCTTGTGTTTCAGAAACAACATAGCAATGCCGCCGGTGAGTGTGTCCACCACCTGCTGCTTGCGTTGCATCATGGTGGCAAGATCAAAACGGAGAGACTTGGTATGAATACCATGATCAGCAAATTCATGTTGAGCACGATGATAATGGTGCGAACTGTCCAGCAGCGCCTTGGAGGGAATGCAACCGACGTTGAGGCAGACACCTCCCAGCACCGGCTCACCCTGCGGGTCGACGCGGTCATCAATGCAAGCGGTTTTCAAACCCAGTTGCGCACAACGAATGGCCGCCACGTAACCGCCCGGCCCACCCCCTAAAACAATGACATCATAGTCCGCCATTTTATCTTCCCCCTGCTATCTGTATCCTTCCTGTATGAAGAAATTCATGTCAACGCGTCTCCTTGTTTCCATATTGAGAAACACCATCCCTTTGCTTCTACCATTTAATTGCCAGGCTGTAGCATCAGAAAACATGACCAGTCCCGAAAATAACGATATAGCCAATCCTTACATCTCTCCATCTTTTTTAGCCTCAACGCAAATAAAACTCCTGCTCGGTACCACCACGTTTTATCAACTGCAACATATTTAATACGGTACCCGAGGCATTACGTTGACCGATAAGCTTCGCACCTAAGGATTTGTACTTGCCCATATCCTTGCCTAACGTCAACCTAATTTTTTGGTAGTCATCGTTAATCGAAAATTTCTTTTCCTTTTCTTTGTATTTAACTAGAAGTGGCAAAGCTGTCCGTATGTAATAATCCGTATAGACCATCCTCCATAGCAATAGTGACAATTCACGCTTAGCTAACAAGCTTAAAGTCGTTGCCTCTAGCAGATTATTTGGAATCATCATACTTGATCCAGGAGGTGCCAAATAATCCCATATGGCTCTAAATACCGTTACATCTTTACCAATATTTTCAATATAAAGATTGACCATGTCCTGACTCATTCCCATTTCTGCCTGCAGACCTTTTCGAAAACTGTCAACCCCATGTTCTATTTCTTTATCAAGCACCTGATCCAACTCTAATTCGACGATCATCTGAATGGCGGATATATCTAGCTTATAATTATCCAATTTCGCTAAAGTCTTCCGACTTGCCTCAATTTCCATATCATGAAATGCAACACGTTGCCTCAAATTAAGGTAGATGAATCTGTTGATAGAATCTGCTAACACCCAATTTATGTAACTCGGATACTTTGACACTAAATCTCGTAGTTTTATCATTGAGTTAAGTTTGTCATAGAAGACATCACTCTTTTCCCTCTCCGAAAATTCTACATAATCTTCAATCTGCTGCATTAATGCAATAGAGAGCAATCTGAATTCTTTCTGAAATTTCTGTTGATCTAAACTCAGCTTTATTGAAAAACTTTCTGAATGCACAGCAGGCCATTTATATTTTATATTTTTCTTAATATTGAACAATAGTACTGATAGGTCATCAGCACCAATCGACTTATCCCAATAAGCCCACTGATCTTCCGCTATAGATTGAGGCTTCGCACAAACAAAGCCAGAACACAAGCATAAAAACATTAACATAAAAATATTATATACTTTCATTTTCAAAAAACTCAGATCATTATCATTCATCGCAAGCCTACATAATTCAGACATTTAAATAGCGGGACTGGCGAGCACATACTGACCGTACAATTAACAACCCCGTCAAATTTATTCGCGTTCTGTTTTTGCGCCGCTACGACGTCGCCCTACAACTGCAACAGTAAACGCGCCGGGTCTTCTAACGCATTTTTGATGGCCACCAAAAACAACACCGCTTCGTTGCCATCGATAATACGATGATCGTAAGAAAGCGCCACGTACATCATCGGCCGAGCCACGATGTCGCCATTTTCCACCACCGCGCGTTCGGTGATATTGTGCATTCCCAGTATCGCGCTCTGCGGCGGATTCAGAATGGGCGTGGACAACATGGAACCAAAGGTACCGCCATTGGTAATCGTAAATGTGCCGCCAGTGAGTTCATCTAACGTTAACTTTCCATCCTTGGCCCGCGCACCGAAATCGGCGATGGACCGTTCGATACCGGCAAAATTCATTTGGTCTGCGTCACGCAGGATGGGCACCACCAGCCCACGCGGAGACCCCACCGCTATGCCTATATCAAAATAACCGTGATACACAATGTCCTGCCCGTCAATGGAGGCATTGATGGCCGGGAACTGTTTTAACGCTTCGACCACGGCCTTGGTAAAAAAAGACATGAATCCGAGTTTGGTTTCGTGTTGCTTCAGGAAAGGCTCTTTGTATTTTTTTCTCAACGCCATGACCGCCGCCATGTTGACCTCGTTGAAGGTCGTGAGAATAGCCGCGGTGTTTTGCGCGTCCTTCAGGCGCTCTGCCACTCGTGTCCGCAAACGACTCATCGGCACACGTTTTTCCAAACGCTCGCCACCGAGTGAAGTTTCCAACGGGGCGTGAGTCGATGGTGATGCGGCAATGGCCAGTTGGGTCTGATCTGCGTCCTGGGCATTTTTGTGCGATTCCAAATAATGCAGGACATCCCCCTTGGTGACACGATGATCACGGCCGGTGCCGGAAATACGTGCCGGATCGATGTTGTTTTCCGACGCCAGTTTTCGCGCCGCCGGGCTCAACGGCGTCATGGCGTCCGCCTCGGAATTTTCAGCGGCGGCGACAGGCGCAGTTTTTTGTGCCGGGGCACCGGCGGCAGGGGCCTTGGCATCCCCGTCGATAGTGGCAATCACCTCACCGCTGGTGACCAATTCTCCGTCTGCATGTGCGATGGATGCGAGCACGCCGTCGTGGGGCGCCACGATGTCCAGCACCACTTTATCAGTTTCCAGTTCCACCAGTGTTTCATCACGGCGCACAAAATCACCCGATTTTTTGTGCCAGCTCAGCAGTGTCGCATCCGCAATGGACTCCGAGAGTTCGGGCACTTTTACTTCAATGAGCATGTTGCATCTCCATTTTTATTTTTGTCCCAGCGCCGCATCCACCAGCGCTTGCAATTGTTGCATGTGTTTTTTGTAGTAACCCACGGCGGGCGATGCTGCTGCGGGTCTGCCCGCAAACGACAGGTGTTGCTTGCGGTGCATATGGCCTCTCAGGGTCGACCGAATATACAACCACGCACCCTGGTTTTTAGGTTCTTCCTGGCACCAGACAATGTCATCGGCATTGGGATAACGCGTCAGTTCTTCCACAAGGCGTTCAGTGGGAAACGGATACAGCTGTTCGATGCGAACCAATGCGACGTTGTCAATTTCCCGTTTACGGCGCGCGTCCAGCAGGTCAAAAAACACCTTGCCACTGCATACGACAACCCGGTCAATTTTTTCCGCGTCCAAATCACCGGGGTCACTGATAACGGTGCGAAAACCCTGCTCGCTGATATCTTCCAGGCGGGAAATGGACAGTTTGTGACGCAACAAACTTTTCGGGGTCATCACGATAAGCGGGCTGCGCAGCTTGCGTTGCATTTGCCGGCGTAATAAATGAAACATCTGCGCCGGTTCACTGGGAATGCATACTTGTACGTTGTCTTCTGCACACAACTGCAAGTAGCGCTCAAGACGGGCTGATGAATGTTCCGGGCCCTGGCCATCAAATCCATGCGGCAGAAACATCACCAGCCCGCTGAGACGGCCCCATTTTGACGCGCCGGAGGTAATGAACTGGTCGATCACCACTTGCGCGCCATTGGCGAAATCACCGAACTGGGCTTCCCAAATCACCAGCGCGTAGGGTGCTGCGGTGCTGAAGCCGTATTCAAAACCCAGCACTGCCTCTTCGGATAGCAGGGAGTCAATGACCAAAAAATCCTCTTGCTCATCAGACAAATGTTGCAGTGGGATATAACTGTTGCCGGTACGCTGGTCGTGCAGGATGGCGTGGCGATGAAAAAAAGTGCCGCGACCGCTGTCCTGCCCGGAGAGTCGAACGGGATAACCGTCCTCCACCAAGCTGCCGTAAGCCAGGGTCTCGGCGAAACCCCAGTCCAAGGGTAATTCACCAACGGCCATTTTTTGTCGGTCTTCGATAATCCGTCGCACACTGGGGTGCAACGTCAGGTCTTCGGGCAAACGATGCAGGCGCCGGATCAGGTCGGCGATGTATTCTGGCCCCTTGGTAGTATCGACACTTTGACCCCAACGCGCTTCCACGTGGGGGGTCCAGTCCACCCAGTACGGTTTGTCGTAAGCGCTCACAACAATGCCCGGCGCGACGGTTTCACCCTTGTCCATGGCATCGCGGTAGCGCTCATCCATGTCATCAATTTCGGTGGTGGTCATCACATTATCTGCCACCAGTTTGTTCGCATACAGCTGGCCCAGGCGCGCCCGTTGACGAATTTTTTTATACATCATGGGTTGGGTGGCCGCTGGCTCGTCGGCCTCACTGTGACCATGGCGCCGATAACACACCAGGTCCACCACCACATCCTTGCGATACGCCATGCGGAAATCCATGGCAATTTTCATGGCCCGTGATACGGCCTCCGGGTCATCGCCGTTGACGTGCAAAATGGGCGCCTGAATCATGCGCGCCACTTCGGTGCAATAAGTGGTGGAGCGGGAGTCCAGCGGGTTGCTGGTGGTGAAACCGATCTGGTTGTTGATAATGATGTGCAGCGTGCCACCGATACTGAAACCCCGCGCCTGCGACATATTAAAATTCTCCATCACTACGCCCTGCCCGGAGAAGGCGGCATCACCATGCACCAGCACGGGTAATACCTTGCCGCCAGTTTTGTCCTTGCGCCGGTGCTGGCGAGCACGCACGGAACCGCCTACCACCGGGCTGACGATTTCAAGATGTGAGGGGTTAAACAACAGCGCCAAGTGCACAATGCCCTGCGCGGTCTGAATGTCCGACGAAAAGCCCTGATGATATTTCACATCCCCGGAGCCGTTGCCGCTGCCAACAGCTGTGCCTTCAAATTCTTCGAACAGGGTGCTGGGTGCCTTGCCCATGATGTTGGTCAGCACGTTGAGTCGCCCCCGGTGCGCCATGCCCAACACCACCTCCGCCACTTCGTAGTCGCCTGCTTGCTGCACCACCTGATGCAACATGGGAATCAGGCATTCCGCACCTTCCAGCGAAAAACGTTTCTGGCCCACGTAACGAGTATGCAAGTATTTTTCAAATTCTCCGGCGGCCAGAATGCGCTCCAGCATGTCACGGCGCTGTTGGTTTGAAAAAACCGCCTGCGGACCTTCCAGACGTTGCTGCAACCACCTTTTTTGCTGAGTGTCGGTGATGTGCATGTATTCCACACCCATGTGGCCACAGTAGGTGCGATTTAGGGTATCGAGAATGTCGCGCAAAGTGGCGCTTTCAGGCCCCACCAGCGAGCCAGTGTTGAACACCGAGTCCATATCGTCGTCACCCAGCTTGTGAAAAGCCGGGTGCAATTCTGGCACCAATTCTTGTTCGCGTAACGCCAATGGATCAAGGTCAGCATGTTGGTGGCCACGAAAACGGTAGGCATTAATCAACTGCAATACTGCTACTTGTTTGGCTTCGATACAGGTCGCTCCGCCGCTAACGATGGCGGGGGTGGACGATAATGCTCGCGACTGTTTCGACAGCCGCGTGAACGACTCCCGTATGGCCTGATGATCGGGCTCGATGAATCCACTACCACCCCCAGGCTGCTGTGACAGTTCGCGGAAAAATGCCTGCCAGTCCTCGCTCAGCGCGGTCGGATCTTTTTGGTAGAGCGCATATTGATCTTCGATGAAGGCGGCATTGGCGCTGTACAGATAACTGTTTTTTTGCAGCGCTTTCACCTGACATTCTCCCCTTGGCGACAAGCCATCCCGCAGGCCCGGTTACTGTGCTGCAAAAATGCTAAAAACTCGCTCGTCCCATGTGACAAATATTCCATAACGGCTTGAGTATCTCTTTCATGTTAGAGGCATAAATTGTAGGTATGTGGTCAATACTACTGTTGGCGATACCTACTCACCCCATCGGCAAAATGCACCAAAGCTTTACTGAACACCAAGCGGAGTATAGGGCTCACCCGAGGCCCGCGTCGATTGCCGCGGGCTAATCCGACACCGGGAAACGCAGCGGTTTCCAACTCGGCTATATCAAAACCCCCGCAACGCAATGGCCCGATTAACCCGGCCGATGGCAATTTCATAGGCCGCCGTGCGCAGATCCACGCTCCGCTGTTGCGCCAAATCACGCACCTGCTCATAGACCTGGTCGAGGCGCCGTTCCAAGCGCTGCATCACAGTATCGTATTCCCAAGGAAATTCTTGCAAATTCTGCACCCACTCGTAATAAGAGACCAGTACGCCGCCCACGTTGGCCAGCAGGTCCGGCACCACGGTGATACCCCGTTCCCGCAGGGTGGTGTCTGCCAGATGAGTCACCGGAATATTGGCAGCCTCCACCACCAGCCGAGCCTGAATGGCCTCGGCGTTGTCACAATTAATGGTGCCCTCCACCGCGGCGGGAATCAGGATATCGCAGGCTAATTCCAACAGCTCAGCATTGCTCACTGGCTCCGTACCCGGCAGGTCTTCCAGCCAGCCGCTGTCCGCCACGTGGCGCTGGGCCTGTTCGATGTTGATACCAGACTCGCAAAACACACCACTGCGGGCATCCGACAACGCAATAATTTTCGCTCCCATCGTGGCCAAATGTTGTGCGGTGTGAAATCCCACATTGCCAAAACCCTGAATCACCACCGAGGCGTCTTTGATGGCCAGCTCGATATCCTGCGCGGCCTTGCCAGCCAAAAAAGCGACACCGTGACCGGTGGCCTCCAGGCGTCCTGCCGAGCCACCCAGCTCCAAAGGTTTGCCGGTGACAATGGCCGGAGTGTAACCATGACTTTTGCTGTATTCCTCAAGTATCCACGCCATAACCTGTGGATTAGTGCCCACGTCCGGCGCAGGAATGTCCTGATGCACCCCCAGCACCGGTTCCATTTTCTGCACAAAACGTTTGGTGAGAGTCTCTAGCGCATGCGGACTGAGCTGGGTGGTGTCCACCGCAATGCCGCCCTTGGCGCCGCCAAAAGGAATATCCACTAGCGCGGTTTTCCAGGTCATCAACTGGGCCAGAGCGCGAATCTCCCCCAAGTTGACCGAGGGATGGAAACGCAACCCGCCCTTAAAGGGCCCGCGCGCGTGATTGTGCTGCACCCGATAACCAATAAAAGTACGCAGCTCACCGTCATCATCACCAGTACGGTGAGGCTTTAGCGGAATGCTAACAGAGGTCTCCCGAAATGCCGTCAACAACAGTTCCCGCTGCGCGGCTTCCAGTTGCAACGCCTCAAACGCCCGTTGTAAAAAATGGTTCTGGGTTTCCTGACACTGACAATATTTGCTTTCGGCTGACATGATATTCCCCTTTTTTTATCGACAAGCCCTAGAGAACCTCTGATTTATTCTGGACAAAGTAGATTGCGATCTAAAATATTCAGATTCAAGGTGCGAATCGCACGTAATCGCCCGCTATTGCGAAAACTCGCAACGCAGAAGCTGGATACTTTAGATGCAAGATACGAGTTCATGAACAGATCAGAGGTTCCCTAGAACATTAGGCTCTTCCACAGACAAGGCTACAACATGTGCCTAACTATCAGGTCAAGGGAGCAGGCTTGCCACCGCGACGCCATTGCCGGAAGGGACTTAATTCTTAAGTCCCGACACACACGGGAGACTCGATGCCCAGAATCCACTACCATGTGCGCCCCATTTCACTACCGATGAATACGCCATGACAATTTTCACTCCCGGGCAACGCTGGATCAGCAGCACCGAACTGGAGCTAGGGCTCGGCACGGTACAGTCCGTAGACCACCGTAGCGTCAGCATCACCTTCCCTGCCATCGAGGAAACCCGCACCTACGCCATCGACAGCGCCCCGCTGTCGCGGGTGCGTTTCGCGGAGGGCGAGGAGATACGCAGTGAGGCCGATTGGCTGCTGACCATCGAAAAAGTGCAGGAACGGGACGGCCTCATCACCTATGAGGGCACGGGAGAAGATGGCGTCGCCGCGACACTAAAAGAGCAGCAACTGCACAGCCAAATCCAGCTCAACCGCCCGGTGGAACGCCTGTTCAACGGCCAGCTCGACTCATCCCGCTGGTTCGAACTGCGCTACCAAACCCAGCAGCATCGCAACCGGATTTTACATTCCGATGTTTACGGCCTGTGCGGCGCGCGCACCTCGCTGATCCCCCACCAGCTTTATATTGCCCACGAAGTGGGCCGACGTTACGCGCCGCGCGTGCTGCTGGCCGACGAGGTGGGGCTGGGCAAGACCATCGAAGCGGGAATGATCCTGCACCAGCAGTTACTCACCGAGCGAGCCCAGCGGGTGCTGATCGTAGTGCCGGAAAGCCTGATGCACCAGTGGCTGGTGGAAATGCTGCGACGTTTCAATCTGCACTTTCGTATTTTCGACGAGGACCGTTGCCAGGCCGCCGAAGAAAGTACCGGCCAAGGCAATCCCTTCGATACCGAACAATTAGTGCTGTGTAACCTGGAATTCCTGCTCGCGCACCCGCAGCGTTTCGAGCAAGCCAGGGCCGCCGACTGGGACCTGCTGGTGGTGGACGAAGCGCATCACCTGCAATGGTCGCCCACCGGCAGCAGCCCGGAATACCGGCTGATCGAGCAACTCGCCGCCATCACCCGCGGTGTATTGCTGCTCACCGCGACCCCGGAGCAACTGGGCAAGGCCAGTCACTTCGCCCGTTTGCGACTGCTGGACGCCAACCGTTTTCCCGACTTCGACACCTTCGTCGAAGAGGAAACGAGTTACCAGCCCATCGCCCGAGCCATCGAGACCCTGCTGGAGAAACAAGCACTCGACGAGCACACCCTGCATAGCCTGCACGGCATGCTGGAAGAACAAGACAACCGGGCCCTGCTCGACGCACTGCACGACCCAGCCACCGACGAGACCGAAAAACAGGCCCTGCGCGAGGCACTGATCGAACACCTACTGGACCGTCATGGTACCGGCCGCGTGTTGCTGCGCAATACCCGCGCTGCGGTGAAGGGTTTCCCCGAACGCAGGCTGATCCCCGCCCCGCTGCCCATGCCCGACGAATACCGGCACACCCTGCGCGGCGATAATCCCCGCAACGACGTGAGCACCTGGCTGCGCCCGGAACGCGCGTATGAACAAGCCCGCACCGAACAACAACCCCTGTGGTGTGAATTCGACCCGCGCGTAAACTGGCTGCTGGAGCAGCTTCAGGCGCTGCGGCCGGAAAAACTGCTGGTGATCGTCGCCAATGCACAAAGCGCCATCGAGCTGGCAGTGACCCTGAAACACCTCACCGGCAAACACGCACCGGTGTTTCATGAACACCTCAGCATCGTAGAGCGTGACCGCGCCGCCGCGCATTTCGCCGACCCCGAGCAAGGCGGGCAAGTGTTGATCTGTTCCGAAATCGGCAGCGAGGGTCGCAATTTCCAGTTTACCCATCACCTGGTGATGTTCGACCTACCGTTCAATCCCGACCTGCTGGAGCAGCGCATCGGTCGTCTCGATCGCATCGGCCAGACCCGCACCGTGAACATCCACGTACCCTATTTCGAAGGCACGCCGCAGCAAAGCCTGTTCAACTGGTACCACCTGGGGCTGTCGGCGTTTACCGATACCTGCCCGGCGGGCGCCATCGTGTTCGCAGAACAACGCGCCGAACTGGAGCAACGGATGATGGACGGATCAACAGCGCTGGATGAAAACCATGCGCACATAAAAGCCACCCGTCAGCGCCATATGCAACTGAACGAGCAACTGCAAAAGGGGCGCGACCGGCTGCTGGAATACAACTCCTGCCGTCCACAACAGGCCGAAGCCATTCGCCAGCGCATCATGGAAGCAGAAAGTCCCATGACCGCCCAACGTTACCTCGAAGCGGTATTCGACTGCTTTGGCGTGGACACCGAAATCCATAGTCAGGACAGCAGCATCATCCGCCCCGGCAACCACATGCACAGCCCCTTCCCCGGTCTGAGCGACGACGGCATGACCGTGACCTATTCTCGCGCCACCGCACTGGCCAACGAAGACTTACAATTCATGAGCTGGGAGCACCCGTTAATGACCGGTGCGATGGACATGATCGCCCACAACGAAATGGGTAACACGGCATTCAATGCCATTCACACACCGATGCTGGTACCCGGCAGTCTATTGCTGGAATGTGTGTTCGTACTCGGAGCCGCATCACGCACAGCCTTGCAGGCTTCGCGTTATCTACCCCCCACCACACTGCGTCTGCTCGTCGATCTCAAGGGCAAGGACTACGCCCGCGTGCTGGACCTCAAGACCCTGCGTGAATGTGCCGTATCGGTGGATGATGAAATCATTTTGCAGGTGATTCAAAGTCAAACAACGGAATTGAAAACACTCATCGGCCTGTGTGAAGATGCCGCAACGCGACGTGTGCCGGAATTCGTAGAACGCGCACAACGGGATGCGCGCCACACCCTGTTTGATGAAATTGACCGGCTGGTGGCCCTGCAAAAAATCAATCCCAACGTGCGCGAAGAAGAAATCGAATTTTATCGCGAACAATGGCAAGAAGTGGAACAGCTGCTGGAGCAGGTCACGCCACGACTGGACGCGCTACGGGTCATCGTGGCGACCTGACAAAACCGAACTTGTTTACTTAACAAAACTCAGCGTCTTAAATGTAGGGTGGGCATTGCCCACCAATAGCGCCTGACCAAGTCTCGATGGTGGGCAATGCCCACCCTACGAAAAACAGAGGGGGTTATTAGGTGGTAGTGTTTAACACCGCTAGCTGAGTTTTGTTTGAAGGCGTGAAACTGAAAACCCATGTTACGAATAAGCCACAATCTCCGCATCGCCGAGGCCGAAATGGAATTTACCGCCATTCGCGCCCAAGGCCCCGGTGGCCAGCATGTCAACAAAGTATCCTCTGCCGTGCAGTTGCGTTTCGATGTCCGACAATCCAACCTGCCGGAGAATATTCAAACCCGGCTGCTGTCCAGCCACGACAACCGCCTTACCAAAGACGGCGTGATGATCATCAAAGCCCAGCGTTATCGCAGCGCAAAGCTCAACCGCGAAGAGGCACTGGCGCGCCTGCGGGAATGGGTACTGATCAGCACCCATCAACCCAAAGCCAGAAAAAAAACCAAACCCACGCGCGGTTCACAATTGCGGCGGCTGGACAGCAAAACCCGGCACGGGCAGAAAAAAAACCTACGTGGAAAAATCGGCGACTGAATGAATGGAATGGCACTTGCTAAAGTGCCGAATACTACCGTCATCCCGGCGCAGGCCGGGATCCAGAGCCCACTATTATCATTGTTTCCCTGGATTCCGGCCTGCGCGGAGAGACGGCAATAAAAGTTGATCAACGGTTCCTTTAACCCTTTGAGAAAATACCATGGCATTAAAAGCAACCGTCTACAAAACCGAACTGCAAGTGTCCGACATGGATCGGCACTATTATCAATGCCATCCACTGACTGTCGCCCTTCACCCCTCCGAAACCATGGAACGCATGATGATCCGCCTGCTGGTGTTCGCCCTGCACGCGCATGAGGACCTAACCTTCACCCGAGGCATCAGCTGTGACGACGAACCGGACCTGTGGCAGAAACTGCCCACCGGTGACATCGACACCTGGATCGAACTGGGACAACCCGACGAAAAACGCATTCGCAAAGCCTGCGGCCGGGCCAGGCAGGTATTCATCTACACCTACACCCAACGCAGCGCTACCGTGTGGTGGCAACAAATGGCCGATAAGCTGGTGCGTTTTGACAACTTGCACGTTATCAACCTGCCCGAAGACACCGCCACCAAACTCGCCGGACTGGTGCAGCGCAGCATGAACCTGCAATGCAGCATTCAGGACGGCGAGCTGTGGTTTGGTGACGAGCAAGGCAGCGTGCATGTGACGCCGGAGGTGTGGAAGTAACGCCAAATATGAATATATTTGGCACATCACGAAACAGAGTCATAGGACAACAAAGACAACACGCATCATGACTCGGAGTAAAAGGCCTGCGCGGATATCCGCAAACGCGCCAAAGAACAAACTGTGTGGGCTCCTCTTACAAGTTCGTTAGTTTCAGAAACTTAACGATATCGCCTATTTGAGGAACTCGCTAGATGATTATCAGGTCTTGAATTCATGCACAGACTTCAAATGATTTTACTGCAAGGCTCACTGTCAATATAAGGAGGAGCGGGCAAACCATTCCATTAGGACTGGTTCGCACCGTAGGCGGCTACGGCGCGTTTATTTTTTCCAAGGCTACCCAATTCATTCATCAAACACTGCTGCTGCTCCCGACCCAGTGCCTGAGTCTCCTGGTCCTGTTCGAGGATACGTTGAATGCCGACACCCACCACGGCGGACTCCGTGAGTGATACGGTCTGCTGAAAAAATGTCTGAATAATCACCGACCGCTGGGCATCCAGTTCGGCAACCCGTTCCCATTCACCTGCTTTGGCGGCGGACAACATCTCGCCCGAAAGCTGAGTAATGGTCGCCCATTGCCGGGAGCGCTGGTGGGGGATGTCGAGTGGGCGAGGCATGAGGTGAAGCCGGAGACGTTCCGTTTAGCCGCCGGACGATGGCCGATGGGCGTCTTGTACATCCTGGGGAATGGCGTCCCAGGCCTCTTTGATGGGGCGCAGCAGGTGGGTCACTTCGTCGAGAATCGACACGTCGTTGTTACTGTTAGCGAGGGTCAACTGCCGCTCAATATAATCGTACAAACTTTCGAGGTTGGCGGTGATTTCCCCTCCCGCGTTTTTGTCCAGACTCACGCGAAGGCCTTCCACAATGGCGGTGGCAGTGGTGAGTTGCTCACATTTTTCCGGAATTTTCCCATTGGCCATGAGACCCTTGGCGGCAGCAATTTTTTCCAACGCGGCCTCCAGCAGCATCTGAATCAGGCGGTGTGGACTGGCCACGCCAACCCCCGCCTGAATCGCCACTTGGCTGTACGCATTGAGCGCGCCTGCTGCATTTCCCGAGTAAGTCATTATTGGTGCCCTTTTGCTTGATGGCGTTTTGCCAGCGTATTTCGATTGGATCTTTTTCCTACTACACCAGCGTCATGCCCAGCTGGAACTTTAGGTACGCGGCCTCGGTAAATTACCCAACTGCGCCGACAAAAAATTCCCCGTGGCAGTCAGTCCGGCAAGCAGGCCATCCAGCGCACCAAACTGTTTTCGGAGACGCGCTTCGGTCTGCGTCAGCCGAAATTCGTAACCCGCAATATCTTCTCCAATTCGGCTAATACGCGCATTGATGCCGTCTTCACGTACGTCGATGGTGCCGTCAATGCCCAGCATATCGTCGGCCAGCGCTTCCAACCGAAACGCGTATCCCTGATCATCGTCAGCCAGTAATTCAGCCACCCCGGTGAAGTCATCCGCTAGCGCCGTATCCAACACTGTCTGGTCCAGCACCAGGTCACCACTACGTTGGGTGGTGATCCCTATTTCGGACAAAAACCCCATCGTTGTCGTCAGGCCCGTGGGGGACGTGTTCAGCACCGTTCTGAATTGTGATTCGATGCCACGCAGGGTGGAGTCGCCACCCAATTTGTCCTTGGAGAGAAACCCCAGCGTTCCGCGCAGGCTGTTGTATTTGTCCACGAAGGCTTGCACATTCGCTTTTACCGCCGAAAGATCTCGGGCAACCGTCAGGGTGTCGGTAACGCCAGTGGCCGCCAAGGCATTCAATTCCAGCGTCACACCTTCAATGACGCCAGTGACGGTGTTGGAGGCACTGGTCACCAGATTGCCGTCCACCAAAAACTTGGCGTCGGCGGCAGCGGCCACATCGGTGAGGCCCAACGCCGTGGTCACGGTGCCAGCAGTGATGCTCAGGCTATCCGCCGTGCCCGTTTTATCTGAGGTCAGTACCAAACGGCTGCCGCTGTCCACGTTGATCACGGTGGCGGTAACGCCGGTGTTGTCAGACGCGGCGTTGATGGCGGCTTTGATACCATCCAGAGTGTCATTGGAGGAATCGATGGTCACGGTAAAGGC
>JAADHZ010000040.1 GCA_013151575.1 Gammaproteobacteria bacterium | reverse complement strand
AACTACTACTATGCACTATTCAACAACAATCAGGATTTCACCCAGTTATTCAAAGTCGTCAACGGTGCTCGTATAACGGAAGCATTGGCCACGGCCACCACAGACTGGCTCACTGATAACGCGTATCACAGCATTGAAGTCAGTCGTACCGGCAATGATATCCGCGTCCGCTTTGATGGCAGCCTCATCATGAGTGCAAGCGATAGCACGCGGGCAAAGTCGGCGTCGGGAGTTTCAACGATTCGGCCTATTTTGATGATGTGAGCGTGACAGGCGTGGCGTCGACTACTCCTGACACCACTGCCCCAGTGATCACCCTCACAGGAGCTAATCCTCAAACCATCACCGTCGGCAGTGTTTATACTGAATTAGGAGCTAGGGCTGAGGATAATGTCGATGGTGATGTCAGTACCAATATCACAATGGATGCTTCCGCTGTCGATATCACCACAGTTGGCTCTTACATCGTCACCTATAACGTCTCCGATTCGGCCGAAAATTCGGCCACCAAAATCACCCGAACGATAAATATCACGACAGCGGTGGTCATCGACAATCCTGCGAATTCCAGTAATGGTGGCGGTGCGCTAGGGTGGTGGGCCGTGGTTTTTCTGCTTAGCTTTCAAAGGCAAATATCTTTAACTAGATGGCTTTCCAAATTGAACTCAACTACCACCTACTAAAGTAGGTGGGTTAGCGCATTCGGTGCTGATGACTAAAGCCATCAACCTCGCACCATCATAAACGCGCATGAGTCAAAACATTAAAATCAAAGCCACCGTCTAAAGACGGTGGTTTTTACCAAATTACTGGAAAATAAATGCAGAAGAAAATTATTTGGGTTCGAAAAAATATCACCTCCTGAATTCAAGCATAAGTGCATAACCAGTTAGTGTTTTTCGTTAATACTCGTTAGCTCTTCAAAAACCTCATAGGGGGCTTTAAATCCCAGGCATTTTCTGGGACGACTATTCAATTTGTGTACAGCATCTAAAGCTTGTTTTTTGGCAACCTCAATTAGTAGCGTTTTGATTGAGAAAAACACAAGAATAGAGGTTTTATTTTGAGCTTTTGTGATTGAAAAACAGGCGCCAAAAGTAGGTGCTTTAGGCGAAGATGGGCTGAAACAGAGATGTTAATGGTATAAGTTATTGTGTTCCATTTCTAACATGCAATTGCCGGATGCTGAACATAAGACAAGTCAGGCAGATAATCAGGTAGTAAATAATGTCGGTGCTGTCCACTAGGCCCCGCAGCATGGGTTGGTAGTGGCTCAATAATGAAAGATAAGCAAACAATTCGTTGCCGCTATCACCTGCGGTATTCAACACCCACAACAACAACAACACGCCAAATCCGGCCACAGCGGCCACGGTCGGTTGGGCGGTGAGCGTAGACATCAGCAGGCCGATGCTGCAAAAACTGGCCACGATCAACACCATGCCCAATACACCAGCGGCCCACAGACCGAGGTCCAGTTCTGCGCCGCTGAGCAAACTGAGGGGCATGGCGGCTATCAGCAACAACATCAACAATTCGAAAACAAACACCCCGGTGAACTTACCCAATATGATTTCCGTCATGGATACCGGCGCACTCAGCAGTAACGGCAGAGTCTGTTTTTGCCGTTCTTCACTGATTAAACGCATGGTGAGCAGCGGGGTTACTAGCAACAAGACAATGGCCGCTGTGCTGAATAATGGCGCCACCACCATGGCGGTGATGCCGGGGGCGTCTGCAATCGCACCAATGCGCGGGACCAACTGTAAATAGATATCTACGTACAACAGGAAAAAATAACCGCACAAGGCCTGCACCACGGCCATCACCACCCAAGCAAGGGGGGACAAAAATAGGCTGCGCAACTCACGTCCGGCAATCGTCAAAATCATGTTGGCATCATCTCATGCGGCTTCGGGTGTCATTTGCGAGGAGGCATCACGGCTGGTGATTTCCATAAAAATATCTTCCAGTGAACGTTGCTCCGGGGTGAGTTCCTCCAACCCCCAGCCCTGGTTGACGGCGTGTTCCGCCAGCGCCGCTGCCGGGCTTTTCCCGGGCGGGTGATGAATACGCCAGCGTCCGTCGTCCAGTGCATCGGCGGCCTCCACGTGGGGGATGTGCAATAGTGCAGAAGCGTCGGGGGCGCGACGCAGGCGTAACAGCAAGCTGCTGGTCTGCGCCTGCCGGGACAGCGCGGCGATATCGTCACTGAGTACCAGTTGCCCGTTGTTGATGATCTGCACCCGGTCACAGGTGGCCTGCACCTCCGGCAGAATATGCGTGGACAAAATCACCCCGTGCTCATTGCCCAGTTCCCGGATCAGAGCGCGTATCTCGCGTATTTGGTTGGGATCCAGGCCCACGGTGGGTTCATCCAGCACCACCACGGCGGGATTGTGAATAATGGCCTGAGCGATGCCCACCCGTTGCTGATAACCCTTGGACAAGTTGCCGATGAGCCGCCCTCCCACATCGCCCAAGCCGCAACGCTGCCGGGCGACGTCCAACGCGCCAGCCAGTTGATGGCGGGTGATACGATGCAGCCGTGCGCAATAGCGCAGGTATTCGTCCACCGTGAATTCACAGTACAGTGGCGGTTGCTCCGGCAAAAAGCCGATGTGCGCCTTGGCGGCTTTAGGCCGGTCGAGAATGTCGATGCCGTTGATGGTGATGCGGCCATGGCTGGGGGCGAGGTTGCCGGTGATCATGCGCATGGTGGTGGATTTGCCCGCCCCGTTGGGGCCAAGAAAACCCAGCACTTCGCCGCGACGTAATTCAAAGCTAATGCCGTCCACCGCCCGCTGCGAACCATAGTGACGGCTCAGTGTGTCGACGTTGATAAGGATGTCACGAGTCATTAGGGGGTTGTGTCCACGGATGCTGTAGGCTGGCCTATGATATATTTATCAGCGGTTTTCGATCAAACACGCTTTATTCTGTTGCGGTGCCCCATTTGTCATGACGCTGCCCTATACCGAAAAATTTGGATTTGATGCCAAGCGTATCCGGGAGCGCCTGCAATGGCTACAGCTGACGGCGCAAGATCATGCGCTGGCCCGGCGTCTGCGCGAAACCGTGTTGCTTCCCTGCGGGGACGATATCGTCGCCACTTTTTACGACTGGCTGCTCACCATCGACGCATCACGCCCTCTGCTGGGGAATGATGATTTTATCCGGCGCCTGAAACAGACTCAAAAAGCCTACCTGCTAGAACTGGGGCACGACTTCGACCAACCTCACTATTTTGAATCACGCCTGCGCGTGGGGCAGGCCCATGTGTGGGTCGGGCTCAGCCTTAGCCTTTACCAGTGCGCCTACCGCCGACTAACCCAATTGATTCTCGACCTAGCCAAACCGGAAGACGCACCGTTACGCGCCTTCATCAATAAAATCACCGCGCTGGACATGTCCCTCGCCATTGAAACCTACCACCTCACCCAAGTGCAAGCGCTGGAAGACTCGCTCAGTCGCTCCCGGCAGCTACAGGACCATCTGCGGCAAAAGGCCTTCAGCGACTCGCTCACCGGCCTGGCCAATCACCAGGCCATCCACCGGCAACTGCAACAGATGTTAACGGAAGGCGACAAAGATGTTGCCGTGGTGATGGTGGATATCGACCATTTCAAAGCCATTAACGACCAACATGGCCACCCAGTGGGTGACAAAGTATTAGTGGAAGTCACCCGTCGCCTGCGGGCCGCACTGCGTGATTTTGATTTTCTCGGCCGATACGGGGGAGAGGAATTTTTATTGGTGCTAACGCGCGCTTCGCTGGCCACCGCCACCCAAGTGGCAGAACGTACGCATCGTGGCCGAGCCGGTGAACCTGCAAGGGCTAGAAGTGCCCGTCGCCATCAGCTTGGGGGTCAGTATCGCCCGCAAGAACGACACGGCGGAAACACTGGTGGAGCGGGCAGATGAGGCCCTGTACGACGCCAAGCGCGCTGGCCGAAACTGCGTGAAAGTGGCACCGTAAACGTGCAGATGCTAGGAGTGGACACCGGTGGCACGTTCACCGATTTCGTATTGTACGACACCGGTGTCGCGCACCGGGCACTGAACCTACAGGCTCTGCGCATTCACAAGGTCCTCTCCACCCCAGCCGCACCGGAACAAGCCATATTGCAGGGCATCGAGGAAATGGGCCTCGGACAAAACAAGTTGATCGTAGTACACGGCTCCACCGTGGCCACCAATGCGGTGTTGGAGGCCAAGGGCGTGCGCACCGCCTTCATCACCAACCACGGCCTGCGCGACCTGCTCACCATCGGCCGCCAGGCCCGGCGCGCCCTCTACGATCTCAATCCCGAGCCGGTGCCACCGCCGGTGCCCCGCGAGCTGTGCCTGGAAACCGGCGGCCGGGTGGATGCCGAGGGCCATGAGCTGAACGCCCTCTCCGAGCAGGACCTCGCCCACTTGCGCCGAGAATTGGAACGCCTGGCCCCACGCGCGGTGGCCATCAACCTACTGTTTTCCTGGCGTAACGATGCGGCCGAGCGACGCATCGCTGACCTGGTCACCCGTCTGCCCGGCGCGATATTTGTGTCGCGCTCCTCCGAGGTACTGCCGGAATACCGCGAATACGAACGGGGCATCACCACCTGGCTCAACGCCAGCGTCGGACCACTGGTGGAAGGCTATTTGCACCGGCTGTGTGACGGCATCCCCACCGCACAGGTGGCGGTGATGCAAAGCGCTGGAGTCACCATCGCGGCCCGGCAGGCGGGACAACAGGCCGTACGCATGTTGTTGTCGGGACCAGCGGGCGGCTTGGCAGGGGCGCAATACGTGGGACGATTGGCGGGCTGTCGGCGTCTGTTGAGCTTCGACATGGGCGGCACGTCCACCGACGTCGCGCTGCTGGATGGCGCAAACGGGGACGAGCTACAGCTCACCACCGAAGGTCGCATCGGCCCCTACCCGGTGGGCGTGCCGATGGTGGACATGCACACCATCGGCGCGGGCGGCGGTAGCATTGCGCGAGTGGACGCTGGCGGGCTGCTGCGAGTGGGGCCGGAATCCGCTGGCGCGACACCCGGGCCCGCCTGCTACGGTAGGGGCGGGGTCGAACCCACGGTCACCGACGCCAATCTAGTGCTGGGACGGCTGCGGGCCGACGCCTTCCTCGGTGGCCGGATGCCGTTGGATGAAAACGCAGCACAACGCGCCGTACTGCGGGTGGCCGGGCCGCTGGACCTGAATATGGAAGAAGCCGCGCGGGGTATCATCGACCTGGCCAATGAGCACATGGCCCGCGCACTCCGAATGGTGTCGGTACAGCGCGGTGTGGACCCCCGAGAGCTGACCTTGGCTAGTTTTGGTGGTGCCGGTGGGCTGCATGTCTGCGCCCTGGCGGAGTCTCTCGGCATGAGCCAAGCATTGGTGCCTAAACACGCTGGGGTACTGTCGGCGCTGGGCATGCTGGTGGCGCCACGCGCACGGCATCAATCACTGAGTCTGAACCGGGTATTGTCAACAATGAATGCCGATGACATGACGACAAAAATAAACTCGCTGGCGACGGAAGCCCGCGAGGCATTGGAACAGGAAGGAGTGGGCGTAGAGGAGATCGAACTGCGCCCCAGCGTGGACCTGCGCTACTGCGGGCAGTCTTTCACCATTAACCTGCCCTGGGCCGGTATTGATGCCACGGCGGAAGCCTTTCACGCCCGCCACGAAAAACGCTACGGCCATCGCCTGCAACAGGTGGTAGAACTGGTGACCCTGCGGGTGATGGTGCGACAACGCAGACCCCAGCCACCGCTGTCCCCCGAACCAGCTCTGGGGGCAATGCCGCCACAACGTCATGACGGCCTCAGGGTGTTGGCACGGGAAGACGTAGTAACGAGCATCAGCGGACCGGCGCTAATCACGGAAACCGTGGCCACCACCTATGTGGCTCCGGGGTGGCGGTGCACACCCCACCCTTCCGGCAGCCTGCTGCTGAGATTCATTGTGGCGGGCTCTGCAATGTAATCATCAGCGCAGTGGCGTAGGGCGGCCCGTGCGTCGGAACGCGAGATAATCGTCGAGAATCAGGCGGTGGTCAAAGGCCAGCATGTCGGGCAGCGCTTCCAGGGAAAAGGTTTGCACGTGGGCGGCGTCATCGGCGGCGCGAGCCTG
>JAADHZ010000019.1 GCA_013151575.1 Gammaproteobacteria bacterium | reverse complement strand
CGAGTACAAACACCAAACCACCAATACCAAAGTTTTTGCCGGTGGTGACATGGTGCGAGGCTCCGATCTGGTGGTTACTGCGGTTTACGAAGGCCGTCAGGCTGCCGAAGGTATTTTGGATTTTTTAAACATTTAAGGAGAAACACAGAGGTCGCAGAGACACAGAGACACAGAGATTTTTAAAAGACGTTTTCTTTTTTCTCTGCGCCTCTGCGCCTCTGCGGTCTCTGCGTCAAAAACACAAAACATGACAAAACTAAAAAACGATCGTTTCCTGCGCGCCCTGAACCGTGAACCTGTGGACGTTACCCCCGTGTGGATGATGCGCCAGGCCGGGCGTTATCTGCCTGAGTACCGCGCCACTCGCGCAAAGGCTGGCAGCTTCATGGACTTGTGCCGCAACGCCGAATTGGCCTGCGAAGTCACTATCCAACCGTTGGATCGTTACCCGCTGGATGCCGCGATTTTGTTCTCCGACATTCTCACCATTCCCGATGCCATGGGACTGGGTCTCACCTTCAACACGGGCCACGGCCCGAAGTTTGATCGCCCGGTGCGCAGCGCGGCGGACGTGAAAAACCTGCCTATTCCCGACCCCGAAGGTGAACTGCAATATGTGATGAATGCGGTGCGCACTATTTACAAAGCACTCGATGGCCGCGTCCCACTGATTGGTTTCTCCGGTAGCCCGTGGACGCTCGCCACGTACATGGTGGAAGGCGGCGGCACCAAGGAATACGGCCACATCAAAGGCATGATGTTTGACCAGCCCGAGACCTTACATTTGCTGCTAGACAAACTGGCTAAATCCGTCACCACCTACCTCAATGGGCAAATCGCCGCTGGTGTGCAGGCCGTGCAGATTTTTGATACCTGGGGTGGCGTACTCACCCCGCGTGACTACCAGGAATTTTCGCTACATTACATGCAGCAGATCATCGATGGTCTCACCCGCGAAGTTGATGGTCGCAAAGTGCCGGTGATCCTGTTCACCAAAGGTGGCGGACAGTGGCTGGACAAAATGGCCGCCACCGGTGCCGACTGCCTCGGCGTGGACTGGACCATCGACCTCAGTGACGCGCGTCAGCTCGCGGGTAACAACATCGCCCTGCAAGGCAACATGGACCCGTGCATTCTCTACTCCAACCCAGAACGTATCCGTGAAGAAGTGGGCAGCGTGCTGGCTAGCTACGGTAAAGGAGAAGGCCATATCTTCAACCTCGGCCACGGCATTCATCCAAAGATCGACCCCGAAAATGTTGGCGCATTTATTAATGCGGTGCATGAGTTGAGTGGGCAATACCACCGCTAAGCTAGGCAGCCTTGGACGATGTACTAGCGTTGGGTACGTCGGATGTCATGCTGAAGCCCCCGCAAATTGCGTACCCAGGGTTTGAGACGACGCAGGTCGCGGGGGAGGTTTGCGCGGGCATCAATGGCGGTCTTTTTGTTGGGATAAAAGCCGATCACCAATCCATACCAGGGTTTGTTGTGCCGTTGTGAGACGTAAAAGGCGAGGCCGTTGTCGGAATCGCCGCTAAGTTTATGTTCAGTGATGAACTGCCCGATAGTCGCCATCTGCTCACCGGCCACGAGTTGCAGGGTGTAGTCACTGGGGTTTTGCGCCAGCAGCCAGTCTCCCTGTTGGCTAGGCAGGTTGTTCGGTCGTTTGACGTTGAGTGGTGCGGCGCGCTGGGGTTGCTGCGTGACTTCGGAGGCCGCCAGCGGTTTCATGGGCGCGGGGAGAGGTGGGCTATCCGTTGTGGCAGCAGCTTTGGTGATAGCACGTGTTTGCTGTGTGTCGGGCTGGGTTGCCCGGAGGGTTGTATTCTCGCTGGCAGGAGGACTGGTTTCGCTGTCGCTAATCAAGGCTGCGATGGCGGAGTTCAGCTCTGGCTCGGCCGTTGTTGATGGCGTTGTGTCCTTGGGTTTTTCAGCCGTGTTTAGGGCTGGTTCCGATTCCGGTTTCGTTATCGCGGGTAACGCCAGCGGCATCGAGGCGGGTTCTTCAGGCTCGAACCATTGGTTGATATGCTCCTGAAATATCAGCAGTCCACCTACAATCACCACGAACACAGCGACGGCAAGGGCGCGCCCAATGGGGAAGGCAGGGGCGTCCGGTATGCCTTTCAGCGCCGGGTCCGGTTCAATGGCCACAGGCGGCAGGGAGCTCATCAGCAGGCGATGAGCCAGTTCGTTAATTCGGCCTGGCCAGCCCCGGGATTGTTTGTGGATTTTGTGCATGGCACCGACGGTGAAGGGTTCGGTGGCGGCGAAGCGGGCGGCGGAAAGGCGGTGCAGGATGTAGTGTTCGGTGTCTTCCGGTTCGAACGGGGGCAGGTCGAGGTTACGCCGTGCCAGGTCGCCGAGGTGGCCCAGTTGTGGATCGGTGAAATGCTGCCCCAGTTCGGTGGCACCAAACAAAATAATGCGTAGCAGGGGCTTTTTTTCGGCGCTGGTGAGGGCAGCTAGCTCCAGCAATTTTTTTAGTGCGATGCTCGACAGTTGGTCTGCATCATCAACAAGAATGACCGCCAATCGCCCGCTACGTTGCAGGGCGTCGATGTGGCGCTCCATGTGCTCCAGTAGTTCAATGTGCGTGGCTCCCTGAAACTCCATACCCATTTGGTGATAAAGCTGTTGCAGCAGCTGGCGCTCGTCGATGCCGACGGAAGCCTCGATTCGGGCCACATTCCAGGTGTCCAGGGCTTTAGCTTGGAGTTGCTGTAGCAGGGTGGTTTTGCCGCTGCCGGTGGGGCCAGTGATGAGCATGATTTCATTGCCGTACTGGGTGAGGTGCAGCAGGATGTCCAGCCGTTGTTTGCGGGTGGATTCCGGGTAGAACAGGTCGTCTTCAACGGCCGGGCCAAAGGGCTCACGCACCATTCCGTAGTAGCTGACGCAGGGGGAGGGAGGAATGTGAGTGGATTCGTTATTTTTCAATGTATTTTTCTGATTAAAGCACTGACAAAGCGGGAGAGGATTGACGGTTGGTTTTCCGACTTTTTACCGGCATGTGGCAATGCCATTAAGTTAAGCGCACCCGGCCAAAAACCGGGACTGCCTAGAAGTCTGTCGCTTTACCAGGCCTGATGCTTGTAAACACAGAGGTCACAGAGACGCAAAGACACAGAGAAAAACACCAAAAACGCTGCGTCTCTGCGACCTCTGCGTGACAAACACTACGTTTTTTGTTTCCATATTCTGTGGTACACACTGAACCTCTAAACCTTAATTCGCCATGGGCACTGGCTGCCCAATGCTGACTTGACGGATAAAAAAACAGGCATACATTTCTTAACTTAATGGCATTGCGGCATGTGGCCAAGTCAGCCCAGCGCCGGCGGGGCTTGTTCGCCTTTGATAAAAACGACCCGATAACCGCGGTTTACCTGTGCGTCACGTGATTTGGTCAGCGCGATTTCCGCGTGCTCCCGACGGTCAAAGTGTAGCTTGGTTATGCGGCCGGAGGAACCTTGTCGGCCGGTTTCCTTGATCAGTGTCCAACCACCCAGCAGGTCTTCCTGTAAAAACAGATGGCAGTAGCGGGGCGGCTTGTCGGGTGTTGGTGCGGTTTGCAGGTAGATGCGCATGTGGCGGTTGTGGTCAGGTGAGTTCCGTTGCGTTGAAGATGCGCTCGTATTCGCGAATGGCGTAACGATCAGTCATGCCGGCGATGTAGTCGGCGATGCCGCGTGCGCGGCCCGGTTTCCCCTGTTGGTTTTCAAGCTCCCTGGCGTGATGTTGTTGTTCCGGCGGCAGCAGTAGCGGGTCGTCAAAAAAGGCGTCAAACAGTGACCGAATGATATGCCCCGCTTTGACGCTCATGCGATGCACGCGGTAGTGACGGTATAAATTGTCACGCAGGAACTGTTTCAATTTCTGATTTTTTTTCTGCATTTTTTCGCTGAAGCCTACCAGAGCATCGCTGCGTTGGCAGACGTCGTCACGGGAGGTGGGTTGCGCGGCGTGAATGCGTGCGGCGGTGCTGGTGAGAAAATCGGAGACTTGCAGGTTGATCATGCGGCGGATGATTTCGTGGATGGCACGCTTCTCGGCCAGTTTCGGGTAAGCGGACATGACGGCGGTGTGCTGCTCGGCGAACAGGGCAACTTCGCACAGTTGCTCCAGGCTGATGAGACCGGCACGCAGGCCATCGTCCACGTCATGGTTATTGTAGGCGATTTCGTCGGCGACGCTGGTGATTTGGGCTTCCAGACCGGGCTGGCGTTTGTCGAGGAACCGTTGTCCCAGTTCGCCCAGCTCGCGGGCATTGGCCTGGGAGCAGTGTTTGAGTATGCCTTCGCGGGTTTCAAAGGTGAGGTTAAGGCCGTTGAAGTCGGCGTATTTTTCTTCCAATGCATCGACGATGCGCAGGGATTGCAGGTTGTGTTCGAAGCCGCCGTAGTCGCGCATGCAGTGGTTGAGCACATCCTGGCCCGCGTGCCCGAATGGGGTGTGGCCGAGGTCGTGAGCGAGGGCGATGGTTTCGGTGAGGGCTTCGTTGACCCCCAACACGCGGGCGATGGAACGACCGATTTGCGCCACTTCAAGAGAGTGTGTGAGGCGGGTGCGAAACATGTCGCCTTCGTGGTTGACGAACACCTGGGTTTTGTATTCCAGCCGCCGGAACGCACCGGAATGCACAATGCGGTCACGGTCGCGCTGGAATTCGCTGCGCGTGTCGGGCGGAGGCTCGGCCAGCCGACGGCCCCGCGAGGTGTTTTCCCGCGTGGCGTAACAGGCGAGGCCGTCGGCCTCAAGGCGTGGCGGCGGCGGTGGATGTGCGGTGGAATTCATCCAGGGTTTTCCTTAGCAGCTGCGGATTGTAGTTATCGCTCACATGGCTGGCACCGATGCTGGTGAGCAATACCAGACGGATTTTTCCGGCCAGGGCTTTTTTATCCACGGCCATCAGTTCGAGGAAACGTTCGGGGTCCAGCGCCGATGGCGTGTGGGTGGGGAGCCCGGCTTTTTTCAACAGGGCGTGGATGCGTTCGACCTGTCCGGTGTCGAGTTCCCCTTCCCGGCGAGATAGGTCGGCGGCCATCAGCATGCCGATGGCCACGGCCTCGCCGTGCAGCCAGCTCCCGTAACCCATGCCAGATTCGATGGCGTGCCCGAAGGTGTGGCCAAAGTTGAGTAGCGCGCGTCGGCCGGTTTCTTTTTCATCCGCTGCAACCACGTCGGCCTTGTTTTGGCAGGAACGTTTGATGGCTTCGGCCAATGCCTCGGGTTGGCGTTGACGGAGTTCGTCGCAATGCTGTTCCAGCCAGCCGAAAAATTCCGCGTCGTCGATGAGACCGTATTTGATGACTTCCGCCAGGCCTGCCGAGAGCTGGTTGTCTTCCAGGGTGTTGAGGGTCTCGGTGTCGATGAGTACGCACTGCGGCTGATGGAAGGCACCGATCATGTTTTTGCCCAGCGGATGATTGACGCCGGTTTTGCCGCCTACTGAGGAATCCACCTGCGACAGCAGGGTGGTGGGGATTTGAATGAAATTGACGCCCCGTTGGTAGCTGGCGGCGGCAAAACCGGTGATGTCGCCCACCACGCCACCACCCAGGGCCACCAGGGTGCATTGGCGATCGAAGCGGTGTTCGAGCAGGGCGGAAAAAACGAGGTTGAGCGTATCCAAAGTTTTGAACTGTTCGCCGTCGGGCAGGATAACGGTTTCCACCGTGAGCTCGGGGAAGGCGGCGCGTGCTTGCGCCAGATACAGCGGGGCCACCGTTTCATTGCTGACGATCATCACTTGTTGGCCGTGAACGTGGGGCAGCACCCATTCGGGCTTGCCCAGCAGTCCGCGCCCGATATGGATTGGGTAGCTGCGTTCGTCAAGTGCTACGGTGAGTGTTTTCATAGACTGGGGCATTTGCTATTTTGCCGGGACGTTTTGCTCGGGCGACGGAAAAATTACAACTCGTTTTCAGCGATCAATGTGGCAAGGCGTTTGATGACAAGACGCACCGGGTTGCCGTCGGTTTCGATAACGGTGTCGGCGACCTCGCGATAAAGCGGGGTACGGGTGGCAAGTATTTCCTGGAGTTTTTTCTTGGGGTCAGGGGTTTGCAGCAGTGGTCGGCCGCTGTCGTTGGCGGTGCGCTTGAGCAGTTGTTCCAGCGGTGCGCAGAGATAAATCACGTATCCGTGACGGGAAAACAGTTCACGGTTGTCCGGGTCCAGCACCGCGCCTCCCCCGGTGGCCAGGATAATGTTTTCCTGGCCCAGCAGCTCCTGAATGGTGGCTTTTTCGCGGCGACGAAAACCGGCTTCACCTTCCATTTCGAAGATCAGTGGGATATTCGCACCGGTGCGTTCTTCGATTACCCGGTCGCTGTCGTAAAAATCGCGCCCGAGCTGGCGGGCCAGCTGTTTCCCAATAGTGGTTTTACCGGCCCCCATCGGCCCAACAAAGATGATGTTTTGCGCCATTTTTCCTCTACGATAATATTTGCTCGGATTATATCGGGTTTGCTTAGCGCTTGACCAATGACGGTTCCGGGGTATGAAAAACAAACGGCGCCTAGAGGCGCCGCTTGCTGAGTGGGTTGGAAAGTAGCTTGGTTTAGTTGGACCCGAGCTGTTGCTTGAGAATTTTGGGTGTGACGAAAATTAATAATTCCGATTTTTCGTTTTGCTCGCGCGTATTGCGGAACAAGGCGCCAATGAAGGGCAGGTCGCCAAAGAACGGTATGCGTTCGCTGTCCGTGCGGTTGGTTTGTTCGTATACACCACCCAGCACGACCGTTTCACCGTTGTTCATTAATACTTGGGTTTGCACTTCCTTTTTGTCGATGCTGGGAATGCCTAGGAACAACTGCCCTACGCTATCCTTTTTCACCGTCAGGTCGAGAATGATGCGGTCGTCGGGTGTGATGTGGGGGGTAACGGACAGGCCCACCACGGCTTCACGATAGGTGACGGCGGTGGCGCCACTGGATGCCGCCCGCAGGTAGGGTATTTCGGTGCCCTGTTTGATGGTGGCCTCGTGCTGGTCGGAGGTAATCACTCGGGGGTTGGATACCACCTCGCCACGACCTTCCGATTGTAGCGCGGAGAGTTCGAGGTCCAGCAAGGTGTTGGCACCCAGTATGGACAATGCGATCCGGCCGGCATTGTTGCCCACCACGGGCATGTTGACGTTCATGCGCTGCGGAATACCAGTGCTGCCCGTGGGTATGAGAATGGGGTAGGGACCGTTGGTTGAACTGGAGCTAAGGTTGTTCATCGCCGAACTGGACATAACGTCGGTTGCTTCCAGTGAGCCGGAGCCGAAGATGAGGTCGCCGCCGCGTTCTTTGACGGAGCTGACGCCAAAACGTACCCCGAGACTTTTGGCGAAGTCGTCATTGGCAATCACAATGCGCGATTCGATCATCACCTGGCGGATGGGAATGTCCAGTGTGGTGATTGTTTTGCGCATGGTGTCGAGTCGTTCGGTGACATCCGTGACGATGAGGGTGTTAGTGCGCTCATCAATGGTGGCACTGCCGCGTGAGGACAGCATGCTTTTGTCGCCATCATTAAGCAGTTTGGCCATCTCGCTGGCCTTGGCATAATTGATTTGGATCAGCTCGGTCCTGAGCGGAGCCAGTTCTTCAATCTGCTTATTGGATTCTAGTTCCAGCTTTTCCTGCGCAGCCACTTCTTCAGCAGGGGCCACTAGAATGACGTTGCCAGCCTTGCGCATAGCCAGGCCTTTGGTTTTGAGGATAATGTCCAGGGCTTGATCCCAGGGGACATTTTTCAGACGCAGGGTCAGGTTGCCAGCGACGGAGTCACTGGTGACCATGTTGAGGCTGGTGAAGTCCGCGATTAGCTGTAGAACGGCGCGTACCTCAATGTCTTGAAAGTTCAGTGACAGGCGGTCACCGCTATAGCCAAAGATGTCTTTTTTACGGGTCTGTTTCTTTTCCTTGGGGATGTCCCGCACTTCAATGGTGTAGCTATTGCCAGTGTGGTACGCAAGGTATTCGTAATCACCCGTGGGGGTGATGGCGAGACGTACTCGGTCGCCGGTTTGAGTGGTGTCGATGTACTGCACGGGGGTGGCGAAATCGATGACGTCCAGTCGTTGCTGCAAGCTGTCGGGCAGCGCGGTGTCACCAAATTCAACAAAAATTTGCTGGCCGGATTCACCGGTGCTGATGGGGGTGTTGTCATCGGACAAGGAAACGATGATGCGTCCTTCGCCTTTTTCACCTCGGCGGAAATCGATGTTGGAAATCCGATGCAGGCCAGAGGTGGCTGCCGCGGGGGTGGCGCCTTGTGTGGTGTGGATGGCCGTTTGGGCCTGGGGGGTTTGTGCTGCGCGGCTGCCAGCCAGGGTGATGACGACGTTGTTGCCGGAAATTTCACTCTCAAACGGGATCAGTTGCACTAGGTTCAGGATCACTCGCGTGCGGTCACCTGCCTCGACGGCGGTGATGCTTTTCGCAAAGCCGATGCCAATATTTTTGTTTTTCCAGCCAAGTGAGCTGCCGGTGCTGGGGAAGTCCAGTACCACGCGAGCCGGGTTGTCGATGGTGAAGCTGCCCGGTTCCGAAATGCGGCCGTTGAAGGCCAGGCGTATCTGTACACTGTCCCCGGGTAACGAGGTAAAGGTGGCGTCCTGCAACTGTATTGCCGCGTTATTACCGGAGGATTTTTTAACCTGCGTAGGTTTTTTTGGGACTGGTTTCGCTTTAACAGGAGTGGGGTCAGGGGTGATGCTGCCGACCTGATTCAATGTTAGAAAAATGTTGTTACCTTCCCGGCGAAGCTCGTAGGGCACCAGATCGTCAATGTTGACCACCACACGGGTCCGGCCCTTGGACTGCACGGACTTGACGTTTTTTACTAGGCCAATATCGATGGGCAGGGGTAAGCTCCAGGGAAGGTTGTTGTCTACGCCGGGAAGGTCCAGCGAAATGCGTGCGGGACTTTTGGATGTGAAGTCCGTCGGGTTTGGCGCGGTGCCGGACAATGCCATACGAATTTCGACAGCATTCCCCGGCATTTTTTTAAAGTCAATAAAATCAAGGGTGAGCGGAGATTCGGTGTCAGCGAATGTGCCGGTGGACAGGACCAAGAGCAGGCCAGCCATTATCATGGCGCCAAAAAAATGTACTTTCCTGGTTGTCGGCTGATGCCTGGTAGCTGGTGTGCGCGGCAAAAGCAACTTATTAATAATGCCCATATTCATTGTCCTCGTTGGCATTATTCGTTAACGGCCAGGGTGGTGAATCGTTCAGTCCAGCCCCCCAGTCCATCTGGAATAATTTCCCTTAATTCAAGTTCGTTTTCTGTGATTTTTATTATTTCGCCGTGATTTTGCCCTAAGTGGCGCCCTTTTTGGGTGCGGTACAGGGTGCCATCCGACGTGCGTATCAACGCCCAAATTTGGCCTTTTTTCTCCAGCACACCCATCATTCTTATGCTGCCGACGGCGAATTGCTCCAGCACGTCTTTCGGGCGACCGGTGTCCGGTCTCAGCCCGGAAGAGTGGTCGATGCTCGCCACTTCGATGACGGCCGTTGGCTGAAACGGATCACGTAGTTTTCCATCATTGTACGTGAACGTTTCAAAACGTTGTGGCGTGGGTAGCGGTGCGATGTTGCTCTTTTTGCGCATTTTGACGTCTGCGACGAAGTCGTGCAGGTCCTCTGTTTGTTCCTCCCCGCAACCCGCGAGGCTAATCACGAGCATGACCGCTACTATACAGTGAATCGTGCGGGAGCTGGTGTGGTTCGTACCCGTAGAGGGGTGAGTGCGTTTGCTGACGGGCGCCGGTAGGGAGTGAGTCATTATTTTCTACTCCGGCGAGCGTGTTTTTTCCGGGCTGAAGTTTCTTCTTGTTCCAAATAACGATAGGTTTTTGCGGTGGCTTCCATGATCATCAGATTCGGTTTGCCATCGGTGGCGTTACCGGTTTTTTTTGCGGTGGAAAAAATATTCAGATCATGCAGGGTGACGATGCGAGGCAGGGCGGCGGTGCCGCTGGCAAAGCGACCAAACTGATGATAGGTGCCTTTGACGCGTAATCGAATAGGGAGTTCGGCATAAAATTCTTTGGGGGATTCCGCCTCCGGTTTAAAGAGCTCGAATTCAAGCCCGGCTTGAATGCCCACTCGCGAGATATCCACCAGCAGGTCAGCGACTTCGGTTTTGCTGGGGAGTTGCCTCAGCAGGGCGCCGAAGGATCGTTCCATTTCCAGCATTTGTTCTTTGTAGGCGTCCAGATTCGCCGCCTTGGCCTGCTTTTGCTCGAAGGCCTGTTTTAGTTCGTGTTCCTTGGCGATCGCTTTTTCCAGTGCCAAGCTCTGATCGCTGGTGTCCAGGTAATATCCCGCAAAAAGTATGGTGATGCAAAGCAGGACGATAACAATGATCCTGGCGGCAATGGGCCAGCTACCGATGTTGTTGGGATCGAGGTTGTTGAGTTCAGACAGGTTCATTGGCCGACCTTTGCGTCTTTGCTGGCGGCGGTTTGCGAGATGGTGAGTTTGAACCAGCTGGAGTCTTTGTATTCTTTTTTCCCCGACTGAATCACGGAGAGCTTGGGGTTGGACAGCCAACGAGAGTTATTGAGGTTTCGCATCAATTGGGAGACGTATTCGTTGGCGTCGGCGACGCCCTCTACGCTGACTTGATTGCCCTTACGTGACAGCTTGAGAAAATAGACCGGGTCAGGAATGGCTTTCGCCAGCTCGTCAAACAGGTGGACGATGACCGGTCGACTGCTCTGCAATTCCTGAATAATTTTCATGCGGGCCAGCAGCGCTTCTTTTTCCTTTTCCAAGGATTCGATTTCTTTGATTTCCTTGTCAACCTGGACAATTTTTTCTGTCATAAACTTATTGCGTGAATCCTGATCTTCGATCATTCCGCTGTAATGCACATGCACCAGCACCACGATGCCCAGCATGACCACGGCAACGCCAGCGGCAATGTTGATGAATTGCCTTTGGCGTTTCCGGCGAAGCTCTTCACGCCAGGGCAGGAGGTTGATCTGCGGCATTAATCGAAGCTCCTTAGCGCGAGCCCACAGGCGATCATCAGCGCAGGAGCATCATTGCTCAGGGCTTGAGCCTTCACCTTGGATGTCAGCGACATGTTGGTGAACGGGTTGGCGATGGAGGTGCTGGTTCCGACACGGTCCTCGATGAGTTCGTCCACGCCGGGTATAGAGGAGCTCCCACCTGCCAGCAAAATGTGGTCCACGGAATTATGGTGGCTGGAGGAAAAAAAGAATTGCAGGGAGCGGCTGACCTGCTGCACCATCGCGTCCTTGAACGGGTCCAGCACCTCAGGCACGTAGTTGTCTGGCAGCCCGCCCTGGCGCTTGGCCATACCTGCTTCCTCATAAGAGAGGCCGTAACGGCGCTGGATTTCTTCCGTCAACTGTTTGCCGCCAAAGACCTGGTCGCGGGTGTAAATGATTTTTTCATCGTGCACCACGCTCAGGGTGGTCATGGTGGCGCCGATATCCAGAATGGCGATGGTTTTGTCGCTGGTGCCGCCGGGAATTTGCGCAGTAATGAGGCCAAAAGCATTTTCCAGGGTGTAGGCCTCGATATCGACGACTCTTGCGGTGAGGCCGCCCAGTTCCACTGCGGCGACGCGGGAATCCACGTTTTCGCTACGGGAGGCGGCCAGCAATACGTCAACGGTATCCGGGTTGTCCTCGGAGGTGCCGAGAACCTCGAAGTCCAGGTTGACTTCTTCCAGTGAGTAGGGGATGTACTGGTCTGCTTCCAGCTCGATCTGGCTTTCCATTTCATCTTCAGATAACGCGCCCGGCATGGTGATGACTTTGGTGATGACCGAGGACCCGGCCACGGCCACCGAGGCAAATTTCGCCCGGGTGCCGGAGCGTTTGACTACGCGCCGAATAGCTTCGCCCACCGCCTCGACATCCGTTATGTTTTTTTCCACCACAGAATTGGGTGGCAACGGTTCCGCCGCGTAGGCCTCGACGCGGTAACCACCGCTTTGGGCGCTGAGCTCCAGCAGCTTGACCGACGTAGAGCTAATGTCGAGACCGATGAGCGGAGGGTTCTTTTGTTCAAATAGTTTGGCTAGCTGCACGTTTCTCTTTTTCCCGATCCCGTTATCATGCAGGTAGGCTCAATAGCGGTAGTTGCAAGGCAGACTTTACTATAGATCAAAACTTGCACAAGAAATTTAGTAGTGGGTAGATCTAATTAGACGTTTTATACTCAGCGCTCTTACTTATCCACGAACACTATCACAAAATCCCAGGATTGATGTTGACTTTGCGAATTCCAAAACGCTGGTGGTTGGTTATAGGTGGCTCAGGTGTTTTCCTGACCACCTTTTTGCTGTTGGGTGTGTACTTTTACATTGTGCCAAATTTACCTAACATCGAAAACCTAAAAGATATCAGGTTTCAGGTGCCGCTCAGGGTTTATACCCGTGATATGCAGTTAGTTGCGGAGTTCGGTGAGCAAAAACGCGCACCGCTCACTTTTGATGAGATACCCACCCCGATGATCAACGCCCTGTTGGCCGCGGAAGACGATCGCTTTTTCGAACATCCCGGCGTGGACTATCAAGGTCTGCTGCGGGCGGCTTTTTACCTGATTCGCACCGGTGAAAAGGGACAGGGTGGTAGCACTATCACCATGCAAGTGGCGCGTAATTTTTTTCTCAGCCGGGAAAAAACCTATTTGCGCAAACTCAATGAAATTATGCTGGCGCTGAAAATAGAAGATGAGCTGAGCAAGCAGGAAATCCTTGAGCTGTACTTTAACGTGATTTTTCTCGGCCATCGGGCTTACGGTTTCGCCGCCGCGTCACAGGTGTATTACGGTCGACCCTTGTCGGAGCTGAGCATTGCGCAGTTTGCGATGCTGGCCGGCCTGCCCAAGGCTCCTTCCCGTTACAACCCGATCGTTAATCCCGCTCGTGCTCTGTTGCGCCGTAATTACGTATTGGGTCGTATGCGCAGCCTGGACTTCATTAGCGAGCAACAGTTCGCCACCGCTAGTGCATTCGTGGACAACGCCCGGCTGCACGGCCTGTCCCGGCAGGTGGTGGCACCTTATATGGCGGAGATGGTGCGTGCTGAAATGTTGAAACGGTACGGCGAAGCCACCTATTCCGAAGGTTTTCGCGTTATCACCAGCATCGACTCACGCCTGCAAACAGCCGCCAACAAGGCACAGCGTCACGCGCTTTTAGCCTACGATGCTCGCCATGGCTACCGTGGTCCGCTGGCCCGAAACATCTTGAGCGATGACAGCGGAGAAGTGCAATGGAAAGCGCTGCTCAAGGGGCTGCGGGACATCAACGGCTTGTTGCCGGCCCTGGTGCTGGCGGTGACGGACCAGTCAGCTGTGGTATTTGAACCTCAGCGGGGCGTATTGCGCATCGATTGGAAAGGGCTTTCGTGGGCCGCGCCGCGAGACAAAAAAGGTCGCGTGGGCCGCGCTCCCAAGCGGGCGGCCGACATCCTTGCCCGAGGTGATGTGGTCCGCATCTACCCGAGCCTGGAGACCCCAGGCGCGGAGGGCGAATGGCGTTTGGCCCAGGTGCCCGAGGTGGAGGGTGCGCTGGTCTCGCTGGACCCGCACGACGGCGCCATCCGCGCCCTGGTGGGCGGTTTCGATTTTACCGGCAGCAAATTCAATCGTGTCACTCAGGCCGAACGCCAGCCCGGTTCCAATTTTAAACCCTTTACCTACAGCGCCGCGCTGGCCAAGGGGTTCACCCCCGCCAGTCTCATCAACGATGCACCGGTGGTGTTCGAGGACGAGGGGCTGGAGGCCGCCTGGCGTCCGGAAAATTACAGCGGCAAGGTTTTTGGCCCCACGCGTTTGCGGGAGGCCTTGGTGAAATCCCGCAACCTGGTGTCCATTCGTCTGCTGCGGGCCATGGGGGTTGGTTACGCCATCAATTTCGCCGCCCGGTTTGGTTTCGACAAACAACGCCTGCCCCGGGATTTGTCCCTGGCGCTGGGTAGCGGTGCGTTGACGCCGCTGGAGATCGCCACCGGTTACGCCGTGTTCGCCAACGGCGGGTTCCGGGTGATGCCGTACTTTATTGATCGCATTGAGGACGGCAGAGGCGAAGTGCTGTACCAGGCTGAACCCTTCGAGGTTTGTGAATGGTGCGAACTGTCGGCCGACTTGGCGGCCTCGTCACCGTTGGGCGACGATAGCTTTGTGGGGCCGCCCGCCCGTGAAATCCCGCCGCTGAATATCGCTCCGCGTAGTCTCAGCCCGCAGGTGGCCTATTTGATGCGCAGCATGATGCAGGAGGTGATTCGGCGCGGTACCGGTCGGCGTGCACGAGTGTTGAAACGTCCCGATCTGGCGGGTAAAACTGGCACCACCAACGATCAGTACGACGCCTGGTTTTCCGGTTACACGCCGGACCTGGTGGCCACTGCCTGGGTGGGTTTTGATAAACCGCAGCCATTGGGAGGTCGCGAGACCGGTGGGCGCGCGGCCCTGCCCATGTGGATTGAATACATGCGCGCCGGACTTAAATATCTGCCCATACGCCCATTAGCACAACCGCCGGGACTGGTGACGGTGCGTATCGACCCGGTGACCGGTTTGCTGGCGGGGTCGGGCCATTCCGATGCGATCTTTGAAACATTTCGCGCGGAAAATGTGCCCCAACGGCACGTGGAAACGGAACCGTCTGCCTCCGAGGCGAGTGGCACCGATGGCAATGTGCAGGACCGAGGGGCGGACGACGAATTGTTTTAGCCCGGTTTCCAGCCTGCCTACTTGGGTTCGAGCCCCATATTGAGCACCCCGGGAGGCTGGAGGGTGTCGTCATCAAGGATTTCCTCAATTTTCAGGCTGGGATCCACCTCGGGCATGCCTTCCGATAGACTGATTTTCAGGCGTAGATTGTTTTGTGAATCGGCGTTGCGCAGGGCCTCTTCGATAGTGATGTCGCCATTTTTGTAGAGTTTGTACAGCGATTGATCAAACGTTTGCATACCCAAATTGGTGGATTTTTCCATCACTTCCTTGATGCCGTGAATATCGCCCTTGAGGATCAGGTCCAGAATCAGCGGTGTGCCCAGCATGACCTCCACCGCCACGACACGTTTGCCCGTAATGGATGGGACCAGGCGTTGGGAAATAAAGGCGCGCACGTTCAGCGACAGGTCCATCAACAGCTGGTTGCGCCGGTCGTCGGGAAAAAAATTGATGATGCGGTCCAACGCCTGATTGGAATTATTGGCGTGCAGGGTGGAGATGGCCAGATGCCCGGTTTCGGCAAAGGCGATGGCGTGTTCCATGGTTTCGCGGCTACGAATTTCGCCGATGAGTATCACGTCCGGCGCCTGACGCAGGGTATTGATCAGCGCGTCTTCGTAACAGTCGGTGTCTAATCCCACTTCACGTTGATTGATGATGGATTTTTTGTGTTGATGGATGAATTCGATGGGATCTTCAATGGTAATAATGTGGCCAGCGGAGCAGGCATTGCGGTGATCGATCAGCGCTGCCAGCGAAGTGGATTTGCCAGAACCGGTGCCGCCGATAAACAGAATTAGCCCACGTTTTTGCATCACGAATTTTTTCAGGATGGGCGGCAGGCCCAATTCTTCAGGGCTGGGGATGTGGGTTTTAATGTGCCGGATCACCATCGCCGTCTGATTGCGTTGCTTGAACACGTTGACGCGAAAACGCCCCACGCCTGCCAGCGAATGGGCCAGATTCATCTCCGGTTTTAGTTCGAACTGGGCAATCTGGTCTTCGCCCATTAATGTGTACGCCAGCGTTTTGACCCGACCGGCGGGCAGGGTGTTTTTTTCCAGTGGTTTGAGGATGCCTTCAATCCTCGCGCTGACCGGTGCCCCCACGGTGAAATACAGATCTGAGGCCTCATACTTGACCATGAGTTTGAGGTAATCAAAGATCTCCATAATGTCCTGCTCCGAAAGGCTTGTCTTGTGGTTTTAAGGTACGTTGAAAACGAGATGTCGCGGTCAGTTTATCGGTCTAAACCCTTCCGCTCTTTAACGGATTCGGGGCCGCAGGAATGCCGTGACAAAAATGGAGGGATGGAATGACGGCACGGCAGAAAGCGTCGGAGCGTATCGAATCGGCCTTGCAAATTCTGCCTGATGCCCTGCGGCCCCGCGTGCGGCAGCATTGGCAGGATTTCTTGCAGGCCGCGTCACAGGCAGCATGTGGCGACAGGTTTTTCAAGTTCGCCGACGAAAAACCTGTGTTTCTCGGCGACCTTTGCCGGGTATGGGCCGTCAGCGATTTCGTGGCTCAACAGTGTTGCCGTCGGCCCGCCGCGTTTTTATCCCTGCTTGCCGACGCCGGAGGGGAGAGCGACCTGGCCCGTCAGTACAAGGAACAGGAACTCGCCGCACGACTGGCACACGCCCTGGTCGGCGTCTCCGATGCCGACTCGTTGGGCGTGGCGCTACGCCTGTTCCGAGGGCGAGAAATGTTGCGCATCGCCTGGCGTGATATTGCTGGTATGGCACCGCTGGAGGAAACCCTCCGTGACCTGTCTGGCCTGGCGGATGCTTGTGTCCAGCAGAGTCTCGCACTGTTGCAGGGCTGGCTGGAAAAAAAGCTGGGTGTCCCCTGCAACGGTGATGGCGAATCCCAGTCCATGGTGGTGCTGGGCATGGGTAAACTAGGCGCTAGCGAGCTGAATTTTTCTTCCGACATTGACCTGATTTTCGCCTTCTCCGAAACCGGGGAAACTCGTGGCCCGCAGCCGCGCAACATCCGCAACGAAACATTCTTCAGCCAATTAGGCAAACAACTGATTCGCGCTCTGGGCGACACCACGGCCGAAGGTTTCGTGTTCCGTGTGGACATGCGCCTGCGGCCGTTCGGCGACAGCGGCGCGCTAGTGCCCAGCTTCGCAGCGGTGGAAAGTTACTACCTATCACACGGTCGGGACTGGGAGCGTTACGCCCTCATCAAAGCACGCCTCGTGGTGGGTGATGCTGGGGTTGGCCAGCGCCTGTTCGAGCTGCTACGGCCTTTCGTATACCGGCGTTATCTGGATTACGGAGCCTTTGGCGCGCTGCGGGAGATGAAACAAAAATTGGTCACCGAGGCGAAACGCCGTGGCTTGTCCGACAATGTCAAACTGGGCGTTGGCGGCATTCGCGAAGTGGAATTTATCGGCCAGGCCTTCCAACTCATCCGTGGTGGACGCGAGCCTGCCTTACAGATGCGCCCCATTCAGGCAGTGTTGTCGTATCTCGCCGATAAGGGTTACTTGCCCGACTACGTCGAACAGCAATTGCAGGCGGCTTACGTGTTTCTGCGCAACACCGAGCACCGCTTGCAGGAATTCGCGGATCGGCAAACCCATCAGTTGCCGGACGATGACTTGGGTCGGTTGCGTCTGGCCTTCGCCATGGGTTTTTCCTGCTGGGACGATTTTTTGCCGGTGCTGCGCAGTCATATGATGCGTGTGCACAGCCATTTCGAGCAGGTGTTCGTGGCACCACAGGTCGAGCAGCCGACATCCCCCGAGGCGGAAGAATCCGGGCTGGGTTTGCTTTGGCGGTTTGGACTGGATGGCGAGTCAAACAACGAGGCTCTCACGCTGCTGGCGGAGCTTGGTTTCACTGATCCCGAAGCCGCCCTCCACCAGCTTCACACCCTGCGCAAGGGGCGGCGCTATCGGGCATTGCCGGTTGGCGGACAGGCACGGTTCGACGCACTGCTACCACTATTGTTGGGGGTGGTGGCCACCTATCCCCGCGCCCATGACGTGTTGGCGCGAGTGCTGGAGCTGGTGGAAGCCATCGCCCAGCGCAGCGCCTACCTCGCCTTGCTGCTGGAAAATCCCATGGCGCTGGCCCAGCTTGTGCGCTTGTGCGCCGCCAGTTCGTGGATTTCACGACAGCTGGCGCGTCATCCCCTGTTGCTTGATGAGTTGCTCGATCCCCGCAGCTTGTATCAGCCTCCTTCGCGTCAGGAGCTGGAGCAGGATCTGCAACGGCGTTTGTCGCAGGCTCCGGAGGGCGACCAGGAGCAGGCCATGGAGACCCTGCGTCACTTCAAACAGGCGGCGGTGCTGCGGGTGGCTGCGGCGGACGTGGTGGAGGCCGTGCCATTAATGCAGGTCAGCGATCACCTCACCCACATCGCCGAGGTGTTGCTGATGGCAGTGCTGGAGATGGCCTGGGCGCATCTAGTGGAACGGCATGGGCGGCCCCGCTGTGCGCGGAGCGAAGTGACGAGTGGCAGTGGATTCGCCATTGTCGCCTACGGCAAGCTGGGTGGCATCGAGCTGGGTTACGGCTCGGACCTCGACCTGGTGTTCGTGCACGGCAGTGATGATCAAACTGCGATGACCGATGGCCCCCGGCCTATTGCTGACGCCGTGTTTTTTATCCGCCTCGGCCAGCGCATCATTCACCTGCTCTCGGCGCACACTGCCGCCGGTGTCCTGTACGACGTGGACATGCGCCTGCGGCCCAGCGGCAATTCGGGATTGCTGGTCGTGAGCCTGGCGGGCCTGCGCGATTATCAACAAAACACCGCCTGGACCTGGGAGCATCAGGCGTTGATACGGGCCAGGGTGGTGGCCGGTGATCGGTGCATCGGCGACGGTTTTGAGCAGATACGGCGCGAAGTGATTTGCCGCCAGCGTGCCCCGGCCCAGTTGCGCGCTGAGGTGGTGGACATGCGCGAACGCATGCGGGCCTCCCTGTCCCGGGAGCTACCCCGGGGTTCGTCAGCGGAAACGGGCCAGGAAAAGCCCACACCATTTGATCTTAAACAGGGGCGTGGCGGTATCGCCGAATTTATGGTCCAATATGGGGCTTTGAGTTGGGCGCACGAGCATCGTGCGCTGGTCGGGTTTACCGACAACATTCGCCTGCTGGATGCCTTCGCCCAACAGGGACTGATGTCCCCCGAAGATGCCGCGTTATTGAGCGAGGCCTACCAGACATTTCGGGCTTGCATCCATCGTCTGGCGCTACAGGAGCAACCGGCAGTGCTGGCGGGTGACGACTACACGCCGAGCTTTGCCGACAAGCGACAGGCCGTGCGGAATTTGTGGAACCGGTACATGATGGGCGCAGAATCACCCGCTTGAGTGAACACGTAAGTATCAGTAAATGAGGAGAGAACCGTATGTCGATGGATGATCGCGACGGCGTCATCTGGATGGATGGCGCGCTGCTGCCCTGGCGTGACGCCAAAGTGCA
>JAADHZ010000125.1 GCA_013151575.1 Gammaproteobacteria bacterium | reverse complement strand
CTTGGCAAAATCGACTTTGGAATAGAGGCCGACGTAGGTTGTATCCTGCGATCCCAAATAGCGAGACGGTAACTAATTCTGTGTAACTGCTCGAGTTACGTTTCAAACATAAAGCGCTGGCGAACTCTTCCTGGCAAAACAGCTTTTCAGAATACATTCTCAATGTCCCAACGCCGACGATAGAGAAAGGTGATAACTCCCGGCTCCAAATCAACATCATTGGTCAAATATTGATAGCGTTCACCCTCAAGCGTGATGAAGTTAATCAGCTGCCAAAGCCGGGTTGAGCTTTCCAATGCGATGATGTGATCGGCAACAACCCCTTGATCCACCGAATTTTTCGTCACCATGTGTTGTTCAGTCAGATCAAATTTCAGGTTGCTTTGGTTTTGAATCATTTCACGGAGTGTTGACACGGGTTGCACTTGTCTAAGGCAGCCAAAGAGAATAAATTCTCTCATCGGTCATGAGGTGAACGACTTCTCTGAAAAACGGACGTGATCCAAAGCACGATTCATGGGGTGAAACCCTTCATCGGGTACCGTTTCTTCAGTTAATGGGTTGTTCGTTTCTCAGCGCCGCTCTCGTGATGCTTTAACAGAGCAAAATTGGGTAAAGCTATGTTATTTGTACCGGACACTGATGTTAAAAACATAACTAGAAAAAAGAATATGAAAAAATCTAACACCCGAGGAAATTGGTTGCGTGTCTTTTGTCTGTGCGTAGGGCTCGCCGTCACGCAGCAAGGTTATGCGGGTAACCTGGCTGCCACCATCAAAACAGTCAAACCCAGCGTTGTTGGAGTAGGAACTCATATCCCTTTGCGAAGTCCCCGCGCACAACTGCTTGGCACGGGATTTGTTGTGGCCGATGGCAGACACATCGTGACCAATGCCCATGTGGTGCCGCGTGATCTGGATATATTGCGTAATGAATCCCTGGTGGTCTTTATCGGACGCGGTTCAACCCCGGAACTGCGAACGGCCACGATTGTGCAGTTGGACACGGAGCATGATCTGGCGCTGTTGCGTATGGAGGGGCCAGCCCTGCCTAGCCTTGAACTGGGTGATTCTCAAGCGGTCAGAGAGGGGGACGCTATTGCGTTTACGGGTTATCCCATTGGCGCAGTGCTGGGGCTGTATCCTGTCACCCATAGGGGGATTGTGTCGGCGATTACGCCCATCGTGATCCCCATGGATAGTGGCGGGCAACTTACGGCAAAGCTCATCAAACGTCTTCGTTCGAGATACGATGTTTTCCAGCTTGATGCCACGGCTTACCCGGGAAATAGCGGCAGTCCTTTATTTCATCCGGCGACGGGGCAGGTGCTGGGCGTAGTCAATATGGTATTTGTAAAGGAAACGAAGGAGACGGTGCTGGAAAAACCCAGCGGCATTGCCTACGCTATTCCCGCCCAATTTGTCACGCGGCTGATTGAAACTTCGGGGATTCGCACGGATCTGAAATGATGCGTTTCGAGCCCGGGGATATGGATGTGCCTGTCGGAATATTTTACATGTCATAGGGGCGCCGGACTTATTAATGGCAATTAAGCGCGGAAGGTGTCCCTGGAGAATTTTGTGAGTATTGTGGGTAACTGATTAATAATGGAAAATTAATTTGGGCTCGATTATTGCATGATTTCACCTGAGGCGTATTAACAGTGGTATTCTGTGGTTTGTACCTTGTGGCGGTGCCCATGCTACGGTGTTAAGCGAGAGCCAGGGGCAGATTTGGAGTACATTTTGGAGTACAAAGGGAAATGAGCGAGAAGCGTCAAGAAGGCTCTGGAAACAGTGCTTTGCCATCGAATCCGGCTGCTGCTGAGCAGAACGGTGAGGTGGCAGACAGGAAATCACGTCGAAAATTTTTGGTTAACGCTGCAGTCACCACCCCGGTGGTTCTGAGCGTTGTCAGTCAGTCAGCGCTGGGTGCGGCGTGCACAGTGTCGGGATTTTTGTCAGGGAATCTGTCCAATCCGCAGCAGCAGGATTTTTGCGGGGGGCGCGGCCGCAGCTACTGGCAGAGTCAGTTTTCGGACAGGACCACAAAGTACGCCGATGTATTCGGCGGGGTTTGGGGGACTGGACGTCGTCCCTGGGGGGCTGGCATTACCTTGTATAAGGTGTTGAATATAAGGGCGGGAGCGGATCTCTATCATTTTGGTGCGAATTCCGTTGCCGCTTACCTCAATGCGATGGATCCTGGCGTTGCGTATTCCATGTCGCCCGACGAAGTGGTTGATATTGTCAATCAGGTGCTGACGTTGGGACAATACACGCATCCCGGCACAGGGAGAGTATTGGATCCCCAGGAAGTGGTAGATTTCTTTTTCGGCACATTCGATATGTAGTGGTCGCGACGTGCCGACTTCCCCAACGAATACCACCTTGTTGCTTTGGGCATCCATACCGGATGAAGTTTTGCGCTGGGCAGAATGGGACGATCAATACGTCGTTTATCATGAAGACTCTGGTGATGCCCATCAGCTCAATCAGGTTGCAGCTCTCTCTCTTCAGCATTTAACCGGACAGGGGCAGGTGTCCGGCGATCTCGTTAGGACGGTCGCCCAGTTGCTGGTGGTTGACGTGGACGATGCCCTCACGGCAACGGTAGAGCAGGCCCTGGCAAACCTTCGGAGAATCGGCTTGGTCGTCTCGATTCGTTTATGAAACTATCCGATTTTTCTGAACCTGCGCTCACCCGACAGTTAGCCGGAGAAGGACTGGTTTTGCACACCGGGCCATTTTCCGTGCATGTTCGCACAACGATGTCCTCGGTGGTGCAGGGTTTGTCGATCCTATACCGGGACTACGATGTCAGTCATATGCAGGGCTACGCGGACTTTCATGTGCAACTGGTAGCGGGAGGAGGGCTCCGGCGCTGGTACAAGCCACAAGTGCGTTTTTTATTCGATGGATTCGCACCGTTCAAACCTCTGCCGCTTGATCAGGCCTTCCCCATGTTTGAATGGGGCCTCAACTGGTGCGTGGCTAATCACATGCACAACTGTCTGATTTTGCACGCTGCTGTTGTTGAGCGGGGTGGTTACGCCGTTGTGCTGCCAGCGCCCCCGGGCTCGGGAAAGAGCACCCTGTGCGCGGCCTTGGTGACGCGCGGCTGGCGGTTGCTCTCCGACGAATTGACCATTGTGTCGCTTGATGACGGGACCATCGTCCCTCTGCCTCGGCCGGTGGGCCTAAAGAATCATTCTATCGCGGTCATGAAGGCCTTTGCGCCGCACTGCACCGTTGGGAATGAAACCCGCGACACCAACAAGGGCACCGTGGCACACATGCGAGCGCCGCGACAAAGTGTTGAGCAGGCGCTGACTCCGGCTAGGGTAGGATGGGTTGTTTTTCCAACATACCAAAGCGGTGCCCCGGCCCGGCTGGAAAAATTGGGTAAGGCGGGCGCCTTTATGCGGGTGGTGCAAAATGCGTTTAACTTTAATGTTGTGGGCGTCAAGGGATTCGATGTATTGAAAGGGATTATTGATGATTGCGCTTGCTATGAATTCAGCTACGGGCAGCTTGAGCAGGCAATGGATGTCTTCGATAGTCTGGCTGCAAGCCGCGTGGCTGAAAAACCGGCCCAAAAAACCGCATAGGTTTTTCAAGCCGTCCCCCATCGCAAAATCGGGTAGTATTACTTCTCGCCGTTATTCCCTTAAACGTATCCGCCAAACCAAACCGCATGCCCCTCACCTGTGACCCCTTGCTCCGTGTTCTGCGCAACCCGACTGACAGCGCGCAGCTGAATCTCAGCCAATGGGACTTGCTCCTTCGGCAGGCTCGTCGGGCCAACCTGCTTTCCGCACTCAGCGAACGATTCCTTCACGCCGACCTTGTGGACAGCGTTCCCCCCAAAGTACGCAAATACCTGGATGCTGCGAATATGCTCGCGGATGCCAATCGCCGTGGCGCACGCTGGGAAGTCCGGTGCGTGCTCAAGGCGCTGGAAGGCACGGGTATCCCGGTGGTCTTGCTGAAAGGGGCCGCTTATGTGTTGGCGGATGTGCCAACGGGAAGAGGGCGGCTTTTTCACGACATTGATTTCATGGTGCCGAAAGCCCGGTTGGAGCAGGTGGAGCAGGCTCTGCGCTGGCAAGGGTGGACGAGCACCCACCTCAACCCGTATGACCAGCGCTATTACCGACAGTGGATGCACGAACTACCGCCCATGCGCCATGTCAAGCGCGGCACGGTGCTGGACGTGCATCACACAATCCTGCCAGAAACGGCAAAGCTGCACCCAGACCCGGAAAAACTCCTGTCCGCAGCGCGGGACGTGCCGGGTTTTCCCATGCTCAAGGTGTTTGCGCCGGCCGATATGGTGCTGCACAGCGCTACCCATTTATTTCATGACGGTGAACTCGAAAACGGCCTTAGAGACCTGGTAGACCTGGATTCGCTGCTGCGGCATTTCGGAGATAAGCCCCGTTTTTGGGACGACCTCAACCATCGCGCTGCCGAGTTGGATCTCACCCGGCCCTTGTATTACGCCCTGCGGTTTACCCGCGAGTTGTTGAACACGCCGGTGCCCGAAGCGGCATGGCGGCAAGCGCAGCAGGGGAGGCCGCCGGTGTTGTTGGCATCGCTGATGAATGCCTTATTCCGCCGGGCATTGTTGCCGGACCACGACAGTTGCAACACCTGGCTCACGGCCCCCGCCCGATGGCTGTTGTACGTGCGCTCGCACCACCTGCGAATGCCCTTGCATTTGTTAGTGCCGCATTTGGTACGCAAGGCTTTACGTGGCAAAGTTGATACAGAAAAGCCGTAACCGCACCAGTCAGCACGCTCTTTGGAACATTCATTTAACGAGTCGAAATGTAACAATAAAATAATTCTGGTTGATTAGTGTACAATATGCGCCTTTCAAACCTCCGCACGGCAGGACCGCCAGCGCGTATCCACACAAACTGTTTTTAGAAACCAATAAAATGCTAAAAGACGTCAGAGCAACATTGGGTGCCGCATTGCAGTTGGGGCCTCGTACCGAAGGGCTTTCTGGCTCGACGCCGTTGCTCGGCAATTTGCCGGAGCTGGATTCCATGGCGGTGGTGACGGTGATTGCTGCGTTGGAAGAACGCTTCGGTTTTGTGGTCGACGATGACGACCCGCTCTCAGAAGCCTTTTTGACCTTGGACAGCCTCACCTCTTTTGTTGGCTACAAAAGCCAACGCATCGGTTAATCTCAAAACGCCACATCCGTTACAACAGCACTTCCCGTGGAGTCGGGTGGCTCAAAAATGCTGTCGGACTGGCGCTTAGGCCGTAGGCTCCCGACTGCAAAATAACCACCAGATCCCCCGGTTCGCCTTTGGGCAGAGCCATCTTGTCTGCCAATAAATCCAGCGGTGTGCACAGTCGCCCAACGATGCTGGCGATTTCGGTGTTTTCACTGTTCATTTTATTGCCAATCACCACGGGGTAATTTTTGCGGATAATCTGACCAAAATTTCCGGAAGCCGCCAGATGTTGGTGCATCCCGCCGTCAGTCACTAAAAAAACCTGGCCGCGTGATACCTTGCGATCCAAAATTCGACACACGTAAATACCAGCGTTGCCCACCAGATACCGGCCCAACTCCATCGCTATGCTGGCCTCGGGCAGGGCTGAGCGCATGTTGTCGCACAGCCGGTGGAGATTGTCGGCGATGGGCGAGAGCTCTAGCGGCTCGTCGCCGGGGAAATACGGAATACCCAATCCGCCGCCGATGTTGAGCAGCTGCACCGGTCCTGGCGCTTGATCTGCCAGTGTTCGCGCCAGCTCAAACGTGGCGTTTTGTGATTCGATAATGGCATCTGCTCGCAAATTTTGAGAGCCACTGAAAATGTGAAAACCCAAAAAATCCAGCCCTCGCTGTTGAACATCGCGCTGCATTTTTTTGAGCAGCGCCGGGATCTGCTCGGCGTCGATGCCAAAGGGTTTGGCCCCACCTCCCATGCGCATGCCTGACGACTTGAGTTCAAAATCGGGGTTCACTCGTAAGGTAATCCGTGGCTGAATGCCCAGTTTTTCGCCCAGCTCGGTAACGCGCCGCAACTCGGTTTCGGATTCCACATTAACAATGGCTCCCGCCGTGAGTGCCGTTCGTAGTTCGTCCTGCCCTTTTCCCGGCCCGGTGAAACTGATGTTGCAGGCCGTTTTTTTGCTGGCCAGAGCCGTTTCCAATTCTCCGAGGGAGGCCACATCAAAACCATCCACCAGCGGCGACAGGTGCTGGACCAGCTCGGGCATGGGATTCGCTTTGACGGCATAATTTAGGCGTAGGGATTCCGGTAGCTGTTGGCGCAGGGCCTGAATGCGCAGGTTGATCAGTGCGCTGTCGTAAGCATAAAACGGTGTTTGGCCGAGGTTTTTGGCCAGCTGAGTGACCGCTACGCCGCCGATATGCAGGCAGTGATTGTGCACTGGAAACTGGGGGTGCGGGCAGTGGACGGGTTGGGGGCGTGTCATGGAGTTGCCGAGCTTGCGTGTGCCATAAATTCTTGCACCAGCCTAGGCCGGTCAATTTTGCTATTGGGGGTTTTCGGTAGTTGTGATGTCACCGTAACGTGTCTTGGCACCATGTATGTGGGCAGCCGTTGTCGGCAGATATCCAATACCCACTGGGTTTGTTGACCGTCCTGGCAATCGGCCTGTTGGCCCATACCCAGCGCTACAGCGATAGCCTGCCCCAAGACAGGGTCGGGCACACCAAAGACGGCGACCTCTACCGCGCAGCCGGTTTCGGTGATCACGGCCTCTATTTCCGTGGGGCTGACGCGGTAGCCGGAGGTTTTGATCATATCGTCTTCCCGGCCCACAAAGTAAAAAAAGCCTGCCTCGTCGCGCCGTACCGTGTCGCCGGACCACACGGCGTGTTGCCCGGATGGCAGTTTGCGAAAGCGGTGGGCGCTGTGCTCGGGGTTTTTCCAGTAACCTCGGGCGACTAGTGGTCCGGCGTGGACCAGTTCGCCGGGCTCGTTGGCCGTGCAGGGGCTGCCGTCGGGGCGTAGGACCATGACTTCGGCATTGGGGATCGCCCGGCCCATGGAGCTGGGCCGGTTGGCCAGCTCCTCTGGCGGCAAAAATGTGGACCGAAATGCCTCTGTGAGGCCGTACATCAGGCATATTTGTGTGTCGGGCAGGGCAGTGCGTAGGCCGTTCAACGTGGCGGGCGGCATGACGCCCCCGGAGCTGGTAATCAGCCGCAGCCGTTCGCGCACGGTGTCGGGCCAGGGCAGTGACGCCAGCTGCACCCATAATGTGGGCACCGCGGCGAATACGGTGATGTTACGTGTCTCCAATTCACGCAGCACATCGCGCGGTAGCAGGTAGTCGAACAGCACGGCGCAGCCGCCAACCAAAAATGCGGTGCTCAGTTGGCTGAGGCCGTAGTCGAAACTCAGTGGTAGCAGGGCTAGCACCCGGTCCTGCGCGGTCAGTTGCAGATATTCTGCCACGCTGTGTGCGCCCACCACCAGGTTGCGATGGCTCAGTTCCACGCCTTTGGGTTTGCCGGTGCTGCCTGAGGTGTACAGGATGGCAACGCTGTTGTCTGGTTTTATCGTGAGGGGCGGTTGTGGCCCGGCGCTGAGCAGTGACGACCAGTGGCACGCATGGGTCACAGCGGCAGGGAGGGGAGTGTCGTCCACGAGCACTACGTGCCGCAATGTGTCACTGCGGTTGATGACTTCGCCCAGCAGATGCGCCCGGTCGCTGCTGGTGACCAACACACTGACGCTAGCGTCATTGAGGATGTGCTGGACCTGTTCCGGTTTGAGCTGCGGATTTACTGGCACAAAAATGCCTCCGGCCGCTGCCGTCGCAAACAGAGCCACAACGGCTTCTGATTGCTTGGGAAGATAAATAGCGACGCGCTCGCCGGGTCGCAGGCCGAGGGCGCGCAAGCCATCGGCTACCGATTGAATATCGCGGGCCAATTGAGCGTAAGTCATGGATAACGTGCGGTGGACCAGCGCGGTCGCGTTGGGGCGCTGGTGGGCGGGCCGGGTGACAAGTTGGTGAAACAGGTCGTTCATGAGGGGGCTGTCGATTGGCATATTGCCCTGGCAGTGTGTGTCCGGGCGTGCTGGCGTTGAATGTGAATGCTGGATCAGCCTCTCGCTTTTTCCAGCAAGGTCCGCTCCCATGCCAGCGAGGTTTTCACGATGAAATCCAGGTCGTCGTGGCGAGGTGTCCAGTCCAGCGTCTGTTGAATGCGCTCGATGGCGGCCACCAGTTCCGGCGGGTCTCCGGCGCGACGAGGCTCTTCGATGATGTTCAGCGCCTGCCCGTTGACCCGCTGCACGGCGTCCAGCACCTCGCGCACGCTGTAGCCGTGGCCGTAACCGCAATTGAGGGTGGTGGAATCACCGCCACGGCGTAGGTAGTCCAGGGCCGCAAGGTGTGCGCTGGCCAGGTCTTCCACGTGGATGTAGTCGCGGATGCCGGTGCCGTCCGGGGTGGGGTAGTCGGTGCCGAAGATGCACAATTTTTCGCGCTTGCCCACGGCGGCTTCGCAGGCCACCTTGATGAGCAGAGTGGCCTTTTTTGTGGACTGGCCGATGCGGCATTCCGGGTCGGAGCCGGCGACGTTGAAGTAGCGCAAGGCCACGTGGCGCAGGTTGGTGGCGAGAGAGAGATCCCGCAGCATCCATTCCGTCATCAGCTTGGAAGTGCCGTAGGCATTAATGGGGGCGGTAGGGGTGTCCTCGTTGGCTTTGGCCCCCTGCGGGATACCGTACACAGCAGCGGTGGAGGAGAAGATGACATGCTCCACTCCGGCTTGGGTGCAGCATTCCAGCAGATTGCGCGAGCAACAGGTGTTGTTTTTGTAATATTTCAACGGGTTGGAGACGGATTCTGGCACGATGGTGTGGGCGGCGAAATGCATCACCGCGCCGACATTGTGTTTCTGCAACACATCGCTCACCAATGCCTGGTCGCCGGTATCGCCGATAATCAGCTCCCCGTGCAGCACGGACTCCCGAAAACCAGTGGAGAGGTTGTCCAGCACCACCACCCGTTCGCCCGCTTCGCCCAACTGCCGAACCACGTGACTACCGATGTAGCCTGCGCCACCGGTGACCATCACTGCCTGTTTTTCCGTCATCGTTTGCCTCACATGTTGACCGCCGGGGAAGCCCTCGCTTGGCGCGTAGTCTACCGTGGCGCAGAGAAGCCGCGCAAATGTCTCGTTTCAGATGAAGGTACCTGTCAATTAGTGGTAAAATTAACAGTGCTATTGCCTGAGAATGACGCTGTAAAATGGTGAATTCAATGGTAAAATTGCATCACGGTAACAGGGCTCCAGTGGCCGGTGTTGCTGAGCAGTTTGGTGCAAGTAGGCGGAAAGTGATGCCGCTGCCCATCTGTGTGAAAACTGGCAGTTTCATTGCCGACGTTTTATGATGTCGTAGGGCTTTGTTTGCCACCATTTTTGCCGGTAGTTGTTGGCTGGGTTTGGTCATCTCGTAGTTGCGGGACAGTTGGTCGGAACAGCGGCAATACATAACAAATGTGGGCATAAAAATATTATCATCATTGTGTAGAAGGGACTTCTGGCGTGTACGAAAACTTTTATAATTTTCAGGCGAAACCGTTTCGCCTCAGCCCTGACCCGGGATTCTATTATGCCAGCCGTGGGCACAAACGCGCCTTGGCCTATTTGCGTTACGGTTTGGCTCAAGGCGAAGGTTTTGTTGTTATTACCGGCGCACCGGGGACCGGGAAAACCACGCTGGCTCAGATTCTCCTCAAAGAAATGGATTTGTCCGAGGTGGTGGTGGCCCACCTTACCACCACACAGCTGGAAGCTGAGGACATGCTGCGCATGGTCGCCGCATCATTTGGGCTGCGTTTTCAGGGAACCGATAAAGCCGCGCTGTTAAAATTGCTCGAAAATTTTCTGCTTGCCCGTTCCCGCGAAAGCAAACGGGCGCTGCTGGTGGTTGACGAAGCACAAAACTTACCAGCAAGCTCGTTGGAAGAGCTGCGCATGTTGTCGAATCTTCAGGTGGGCGGTCAGGCGTTGTTGCAGACTTTTTTGTTGGGTCAGTATCAATTTCGGCAGATGTTGGACCATCCGGACCTCGAACAGCTGAACCAGCGGGTTATCGCGAACTATCACCTGGGTTCGCTGGCGTTGGACGAATGCAAAAGCTACGTTGAGAGCCGACTTACGCAGGTTGGCTGGAAAAATGACCCTCATATCACTGACACCGCATACGACATTATCTATCGCCATACCGAAGGTGTACCGCGCCGCATCAACATGTTGTGCGATCGCGTATTGTTGTTCAGTTGTCTTGAAGAACGTCATGAAATTAACGAAGCAGCGCTGAAAGAAGTCACGGACGAGTTGCAAAATGAAGTATCCGGTTCTCCCGTGCCGCTGACTAGTTCGCGCGTTGAAGTGTCACCGGAGCCGATCGCTACCCCGCAAAAAAGCGGGGCGGAAGAAACAACCGGACACGTGCATCACGACGTGGTTGAAGAGTTGGAAGCCAGGGCATCCGAAGTGGCGCGAGACGCAGCGCGAAATGCCGAGCAGAAAAAACAGGCGGAAAAAAATCTGCGAGCCACGGAAACCGAAATCGAAAAACCCGCAACGGGAGGCGATTTGGTCCCTAACGAAACAGGGGGAGGCAACGAAAACGTACTCGATAGGGTCTCGCCAGACGACGGCTGGAATCGGCTAGTGGCAGAAGCGCAGCCTGAGCACATTGATGTCGATGATGGCAGTGTGCAGGAAGACGCACCAACACCGAACAAGGCCGCCGAAAAGGATCGTTTTCGTGTGATTGTCGGTGGTAAGCAAGCCACGTCTTCCCCGTATACCGATAACGTTCGGGAAACCGTGCGTCCTGCAAACCACCCGGCGCCCGCTGTCAAAGCCCCGGTGCCCGTAAGCGCGGGTGATTCTGAGGAAGTTGTATTACGTAAAATTTTGCGGCTGGTGCTGGCCTTCCACCGATCGCCGCGAAGTTTTCCCGGGCTGGATGACCCCGCGCAGCCGCTGCCACCGGGTATTCAGGCTATTTTAAAGTTGGCGGTTTCGGAAGATAAGGTGCTCGCGGATTTGCGGCAAATTTCCGTGATGGGTATTTCGCCTGCCATGTTGCGTGCGGCCGCCCGTTTTTTCGTGAGGCGGGTGATGTTTTTCCCCGGCAGTGACGATTATCGCGTATTGGGGCTACCCCCCCAGGCCGATGCTGCGGACATTGAAACCCACTACGGACTGTTGATGCGTTTGCTGCGACAGGAAAAAGAATCGGACCGGGAAGTGGGCGTCGCCCGCATTGGCACGGCCTACGAACGGCTATGTCGCGCGCATTCGCCGGGAAGTGCCGGAGATCGTCGTCCCGTACTGGCAAACGATCTTGATGATGTAGAGGATTTGGATCTGGATCTGGCTCCGAGCGCTGTCGGCAGCTACTCCAGGGCGGCTCGCGGCACTGAGGAATCAATACTGCCGCTGGCGGTGGATGATGGCCCCACAGCACCAACAAAACGAAACGTAGCGCTGGTGATAGGAGCTATCGTGGTGGGGGTTGTGTTGTATCTGACCCAATTTGGCTCCAACAAAACAGAGCTGGAGGAGGGTGGAAAGGTGTTGTCGCCGGAGCCAAAATCGCTGGCGCAGGTTGATGGCTCCGCTGTGGTTGATTCCAGTGTTGCGCCGGTGGGAGACGCTGAACCGGAGAAAAGGGAAGCAGCAAGAGCTGGGCAAGTGGCCCTTGCACCGACATCGTCCGCAGCCGTAACGCCGCAAAACGATGATCGGATAAGCGCCGCGACAGCCCCCGAAGTCGGGCCTGTCGCACAAACAGATTCAGCGGATTTCGGTGAGGCTTCCTCCGATATCCTCCCCACGCAGAAAACCACGGCTGAGGTCGAAATCGAGAAAGAGCTGGCAAGTTTGAAGGCGGCGGCAGCGGCAGAATTAAGGGCGAAAGCGGAAGCGGAAGCACGAATGCAGGCGGTGGCCGCAGAGAAAGCGCGATTGGAGGCCAAGATTGCCGCCTCCGTAAAAAAACAGGAGGCCACAGCGCGGAAGCGGAAGTTACAACAGGCCGCTGAGGCGCGAGCCATCGCAGAGGCCAAACGAAAGGCGGCTGCGGAAGCCAAGGCCGCCAGGGTAGAGGCTGAAACCATCGTAGCGAGCCGCGTTGTGATTGACTCAGGGAGCCAAATGACATCCCTAGCTGAGGCGGATGCTCAATCTGCCACAGGGGTTTTGCCGAAAAAATCGGGGCGGTCAACAGCCTCACAAAAAACAACGAATGCAGGGGTATCCGGCGAGCAGCCCAGTGTAGCCAGTGTTCCCATTCCCAATGGGAAGCTTTCCGTCGTTACGCCCGACGTAGTCAGCTCGAAAGCCGCTGCGGTTGAGAAAAAGGCTACCGTCAGTGCGGAAATTTCACAGCCAGAATTGAATGCGCTAGTGGGTAGTATGATCGAGTCCTACGAAGATGGAGATATCGAAGCATTCATGTCCCTGTTTGCTAAAAACGCGCAAAGCAATGACCGGGCTACCGTAGCGGGAATTCGCAAGGACTATCAAGAATTGTTCGACAACACGTTGCTGCGTTTTCTACAACTCCAGAAGCTGGTCTGGAAAAAAGACGGCAGTATCGTGCGCGGTGAGGGGCGTTACGTCGTCGAAGTTCAGACCACCGGGCGTGGGAAAATTGATACCTATGAAGGTGATTTGTGGATACAGGTGGAGCGTCGTGATGGCGCAGCCAAAATCACCCATTTTGCTTTTTTTGAATGAGAGAGCTGCGGGTTGGTCAGCAAGAAATTTTTTAAATTCTTTACGCCTTTAGGCAGCATAGCTTCATTTATTTTCCCTCCCAATTTTGGGAGAGAAAACAGTCCGGCTTTTAGCCATAATCAAAACCACTGGTTTTAACTGGTGGAGTATTCACATGTCGCTGGTTGTGATGTTAGAAAGCGTAATGTCGCCGCCAGATGGAACTATTTTCAGGAGAGTTTGATGAGGAAGGTTATTGCCATTATTGCGTTATCATTATTTTTGTCCTCCTTTGCGCTGGCAGACGAAAAAATCCAACTAGCCGCCGCTATAGGGTCCTCCAGTACACGTTTGGAGACGGGGGCAACAACCAGTACAGCCGATGCTGTTTCCAAAGATGAAAAAGGCAAGGCAGGCGCTACGGAAAAAGAGGCTGTTGACTCGGGTTTTATAGACACATTGGTGTACGGCGCGCTCGTCGGAATTGGGCTTTTGGCTGCAGCGAGATAAACCACAAGGGTTAACTGGCTGCGGTGAAGAGCTTTTCGCCGCCAGTTCCCCCCCCCAAAAAAGCATTTACTGGATGCCTCTGCCTGGAAGGGCCAGAGGTATTTTTTTTGATGCAACATTTTACATTGCACGGCTGATGCAGCACAGAAAAAATACGGTGTTTGCTATTGTATCAAGCTGGGTCGGTTGGCCCGCTGTGGCTGTCTGGCTGGGCAGTGGGGGCTTGGTAGGGCTATTTTTATTGCCGTCTCTTTTGTTTGCTTCCGCCCCCGCGCCCATGGGACAAAATGGATTGGTGGCAATGCCCAGTGCGAGGATACCGGCAGAGGGCACGCTTCGTTTTGGCTTGAGCCAACGTCATCCGTATACGACATTCTGGAGTGGCCTGGCTTTGTTTTCACGGCTGGAATTGGGCGCGCGTTATACCGCGACCAGCGATGTTTCCGATGCATCAAACGCCCTCGGTCGTGATACATCAAAAGACAAGGTGTTTGATGCCAAACTCTTGTTGTGGCCTGAAACTCAGTACCTTCCCGCTGTGAGCATCGGCAGCCAGGATTTTTTGGTGGCCCGCATGTTTGATCCCGAATACCTGGTGGCAAGCAAACAAATAGGTGAGTTTGATCTTTCATTGGGTTATGGACGCAGCGGTATCGACGGCGGGTTCTACGGGCTGGCGTATGAGCCGTCCTGGGTGGACGGTATTCGATTGATTTACGAATACGATGCCCATGATTATCGGAATGATTTTCGTGCATCCCGCACGCCGGGGGGGAGCACGTACGCGATAAACTACCAGTGGGGCTGGCTGGGGTTTCAGGCGTCCTACCAACGCGGTGGCCATGCAGGCATTAATGCGAATGTTTCTGTACCGCTCATGCAGAAAGAATTTATCCCTAAGCAACAAGAACCCCCCCCGCCCACAACGCAAAACCTGAGTGTCCCAGATGATATTTGGGACGACCCGACGGAAGGACGCATTGCGTTGGCTGCTGCTTTTCGAGCCCAGGGATATAGCAACATCCAGATTATTTACGATGGAAAAATGCTGGATATCGGATTTTCGCACAGGCGAATTTCCCTGGTGGGGCGCGCCGTTGGCCGCGCTGTTCGCACTGCCTTGTTGCTCGCGCCGCGTGATCTCAATGTCATCAGGGTGACCTATTTCACGTTGTCTGACCAAGCGCTGGTGACCTATCAATTCGATGATATGCAGCAGTTGCGCCTGTTTTTTGAGGGTGAGCGGACCTACATGGAGCTGCTCGACGGGCTCACCGTCCGCTATGCGAACCCTGCTCATTCCCACTTGCTGAGCGATGCTGGTTTGATGGCGGATGAAAAACACACACCGCCTGTTCATTCCATTCATTGGACTCCCAATGAAGAGAGTAAGGCCATCGCATTGAGTGCCAAAGGCAAACAGGAGAATGACTTTCACCTGTTTCCATTTAATCTGGGGGTGTTTTTTAACAATACTGGTGGCGCTGCCCGCTACGAAATTTTTTCGCTGGCAAAATACAAAAAACGACTTGCTCAAGGGGTGTTTTTTGAAAGTTCCGCACGCCTGCTGTGGCTAGAGGATATCAGCCGCGAAAGTGCTGATTCGAACAGCACCCTGCCCCATGTGCGAACGGATATCGACGCCTACAAGCGTGATGCCCAGGCCAAGTTCAACTCGTTATTGGTGAATCGGTTTTTGCATTTCAAGCCGCGATTTTATGGGCGGTTTTCCGTCGGATATTACGAAGAAATGTTTGGCGGCACCGGCGGGCAAATATTGTATTTTTCCAAAGACAGACCGTGGGCGGTGGACCTGGCGCTGGACTGGCTTAGGCAGCGGGACACGGGCAGCGGCTTGGGGTTTCAGCGCTATCAAACAGTGACGGCGATAGCCTCGCTGCATTATCGAATTCCGCAGTATGGGCTTACCTTCACCTTGCGGGGCGGCCGATTTTTAGCAAAAGACGTGGGGCTGCGATATGAGTTTCAGCGGCGTTTTCGCTCCGGTATTAGAATCGGCGCCTGGTACACCATGACCGACGGACGGGACATTACATCACCTGGTGCGCCGGGTTCACCGTATCGGGACAAGGGCATCTTTGTTTCTGTGCCTCTGAGCAGTATGAAGACCTCGGATTCACGGGAGACACCGCAGTTTGCCATTTCGCCCTGGACTCGAGACGTGGGACAGATGGTGGAATCACCGGGTGACTTGTACCGCATCGTGGAGGATCCGCTGATGTTTGACAGGGACGGGGGGCATCTCCTGTTGGGTTTCCACCATTGACGACGGCCTGAAAAATATCAATCGATTTGACATGCCCCGAGTTTAGCAACATCGGTGCTGCTGGCCGCCCGTGCGGTTACTAAGGAGTACATTTTGAGCTCCGGTTTCGGGAGCCACCACACCTCTCCCTTGCTTGCAGTGTCCACAAACGCCCCGCACAATGCACGAAACCTGAACTCCATATTCAGGCAAATTATTCGCATTTGGAGGTCCCTTGCATTTTTTCATAGCCCGCCTGGCAAGCGCTACGGTGGTGATTTTTGGCGTGCTGGTGCTGGTTTTTTTGCTGATTCATCTGGTGCCGGGCGACCCGGTGGAGGTGATGCTGGGTGAGTCGGCGCGTCCGGCAGACCGGGAAGCTCTGCGCATCTCGCTGGGCTTGGATCAGCCGCTGCTGTCGCAGTTCGGGCAGTACCTCGGTAATGTGCTGAGTTTTGATCTCGGTACGTCGCTGCATTCCCAACGGCCCATCACCGATATCCTGCTGGAACGTATTCCCGCCACGCTGGAACTGGCGCTGGCGGCCTTGCTGGTGGCGGTGCTGATTGCATTTCCTCTGGGGGTGATGGCCGCAGTGCGTAAGGACTCGGGCTGGGACCACGGCGCGATGGCGGTGTCGCTGCTGGGAGTGTCGGTGCCCAATTTTTTGATGGGGCCGTTGCTGATTTTGTTATTTGCGGTGTGGCTGGGCTGGTTTCCAGTGAGCGGCCGGGAGGGGCTGGGTTCGCTGGTGTTACCCGCTATCACGCTGGGGTCGGCGATGGCGGCGATACTATCGCGCATGTTGCGGGCGACCTTGCTGGAGGTGTTGGGCGAAGATTACATTCGCACCGCTCGTGCTAAGGGGCTGGCGCCGCACGTGGTGATCTGGCGTCACGCTCTGCGTAATGCGCTGCTGCCGGTGATTACGTTGCTGGGTTTGCAGCTAGGCGCGCTGCTGGCGGGGGCGGTGATTACTGAGATGGTGTTCTCCTGGCCGGGCATCGGCCAGCTCATCATCGAGGCGATTCAGGGGCGCGACTATCCGGTGGTGCAGGCTTGCGTGCTGTTGATCAGTCTGACCTATGTGCTGGTGAACACCCTCACGGACCTGGCCTACGGTTGGTTCGACCCACGGGTGCGGCTGGGGCAGGCGGCATGAGCGCTGTGGTTAACGTTAACGGGATAAAGAGAAGCGGCTTCGCGCGCATGTTCGGGTTGTGGCTGCCGCTGACCGTGGTAGGCGGTTGGGCGCTGGTAGCACTGACCAGCCCGCTGCTGTCCATTGCGCCGGATCATATCGAACTGACACGCATCCTTGCGCCCCCTGGCCTCGGCGGCCTGTTGGGGGCGGACGATCTGGGCCGTTCGCTGGCGGAACGGGTGTTGGCCGGGGCGCAGACGTCGTTCATCGTCGCCGTTTGGGTGGTGCTGGTGTCCGCCGTGCTGGGCACGATGGTGGGCATGTTCAGTGCTTATCTCGGCGGGCGCTGGGACCGGGTGGTTGTGCACATCATCGACATTTTTCTTGCGTTTCCCGGCATCCTACTGGCCATCGCGCTGGCGGGCATTCTCGGCCCCGGTATCGAAAACGTGGTGATTGCGCTGAGCGTGGTGGGCTGGGTGGGTTATGCGCGGCTGGCGCGGGCGCAGGTGCTGAGCCTCAAACATCGTGAGCATGTGCAGGCGGCGGTGGCGCTGGGCGCGGGCACCGGGCGCATTGTGTTTCGGCATTTGCTGCCGCTGCTGATGGCACCGCTGATCGTCGAAGCCAGCTTCGGGATTGCTGGTATCGTCATTGCCGAGGCGGGCCTGTCGTTTCTGGGGCTGGGGGTGCAACCGCCGGAGGCTTCCTGGGGCAGCATGATTCGTGACGGCGCGCGTTACCTGCTGGTGGCGCCGCATGTGGTGCTGGTGCCCGGTGTGGCCTTGATGCTGGTGGTGTTGTCTGTCAACCTGCTGGGCGATCGTTTGCGTGACCGGCTGGATGTGCGTAACCGGAATTAGTTTCCAGAGGCGGATTTTGTAGGGCACTGCCCACCATTACCTTGTTTGAAAATGCGTCAGTGATGGGCGATGCCCACTCTACACACGAGGTTTGTTTAAAGAATGTCACTCGGCCCCATCATGCTGGACCTCGCTGGGCTGGAGATCAGCCCGGAAGAACGCGACATGCTGTCCCACCCACTGGTGGGTGGCGTCATCCTGTTTACCCGTAACTACGAATCACCGGAGCAGTTGCAACGCTTGGTGACGGAGATTCACGGCCTGCGTGAGCCGCACCTGCTGGTGGCGGTGGACCATGAAGGCGGGCGGGTACAGCGTTTTCATCATGGCTTCACCCCGTTGCCGCCAGCAAGGGTGTTCGGTGACATCCACGGCGATGATCCCAAACGCGCGAAGCAACTGGCCGCCACCTGTGGCTGGCTGATGGCCGCTGAGCTGCGCGCGGTGGGGGTGGATTTCAGTTTCGCCCCGGTGCTGGATCTGGACTTCGGCGTCAGCACGGTAATCGGTGACCGCGCCTTCCATCGCAAGCCTGCGGTGGTGGGGGAGCTGGCGCAGTCGTACATGAGCGGCATGGCCCGTGCTGGCATGGTGGCCACCGGCAAGCATTTTCCCGGCCACGGTGCGGTGGTGGCGGATTCCCACGTGGATATGCCGGTGGATGAGCGCTCTTTTGAGGACATTTATCACAAGGACGTGAAACCTTTCGCTCGGCTGATCCGCGCGGGGCTGGGCGCGGTGATGCCTGCCCATGTGATTTACGCGGCGGTGGATGACAAACCGGCGTGTTTTTCCTCTTTCTGGTTGCAGCAGGTTCTGCGTCAGCGTATGGGTTTTCAGGGGGTGATATTCAGCGACGATCTCACCATGAAGGGTGCCCACGTGATGGGGGATATTGTGGAGAGGGGCCGGGCCGCGCTGGAGGCGGGTTGCGACATGGTGCTGGTGTGCAACCATCCCGAGCAGACTGCCCGCCTGCTCAGCGGCCTCGGCGCGCACAACGATCCCGTCTCCCACGTGCGTTTGGCGCGTATGCACGAGCGTCACAACATCGACCGTGCCACGCTAGTGCAGAGTGCCGAGTGGCGGCAGGCGGTGCGGGTGGCGGAACAGCTGTGCGGGCCGGACACTTTGGAGCTGGAAGTCTGAGTCTGCCGCTGAGGAACACCTTTATTCCACTGAGTACGTATTCTTCATCCTTGGCTTTGTAGGCGCTTTGACGCCAAAACCCAAGACAGAACCCCGTGCGTTAGTCGCGCACGCTGGGATCTGCGCGAGGGATGCCGGGTAATCGGTATCCAGAATGACGGTATTTATAGCAGCAAAAGCTGCCCCTGGACAAACTACGGAGAATATGAACCCATAGAGATTAAACAAGAAGGAAACCCGAAGTGAATAAACATAGCCTCATTTTAAAAGCTGCCGACATCGCTGCGATGCCAGGTGAAAAAAGAATTCATTTTCTCAACCCCAATGCTGTGCGTATTAACAAATCTCTCGGTGATGCAGTGGGGTTGACACAAATCGGCGTACACATTATCAGCGTAAAACCCGGCCATGACAACGGAATATCACAAACATTTTTACGAGGAGGAATGTGTTTACATTCTCTCCGGCCAGGGCACAGCTATCATCGATGGTGAACATCATGCCGTGGGACCGGGAGATTTTCTTGGTTTTCCGCATGGCGTAGCAGCACACAATATTGTCAACGACGGAGATGAGCTGCTGCAATGCCTGGTAATGGGGCAACGACTGGAGCAGGACGTGGCGGATTACCCGGACAAAAACAAGCGACTGTACCGCAACAATGACCGTTGGGACCTGGTCGATATTGCAAACATCAGTGAGCCTCAGCGTATTTTCCTGCCACCAGATGAAGACTGAAAAACGACTCCACTCGTGCCATCAGCACGCCGCTTTTGCGATAAAGGATTTCCAGATTATTCAGCGGTGACAGATACTTGCGCTTGGTCGATACCATTTCACAAAGATCAAATATCTCGGTGTTATACATGCCAACCTCAAAATGGGAACCACCGCCTATCAGGCAGAAACGTGAAGCCGCCGATTTTATCCGGTGGAGTATTTACAGGCTTTGTGGCCTTCATGAAGGCCACAAAGCTCGTTGCTTTTGTTGCCGCTGTCGCAGCTTTGCTGTAAAAACCTATGTCCATAAGAACCGTGTTTGTACTTAGACGGGCTTGCGGAGGCGCTCATGTCGCAGAATCATCCTATTGTCGCGGTTACCGGTGCCTCGGGCGCTGGCACTACGGTAGTCAAAAAAGCGTTTATTGCTATTTTCCGGCGTGAGCAGATCAATGCGGCCTTTGTGGACGGCGAATGTTTTCGTCGTTACGACCGCAAAGCGATGCAGACTCTTATTGAAAAAACGGAGTCCGAAGGTGGGTCAATAAGCCCCTACGGGCCTGACGTTAATCGCTTTGATGTGCTGGAGTCGCTGTTTCAGGAATACGCCCGGTGTGGCGAGGCGCAGATTCGTCGTTATATCAGCCGTGAAATGGCGCACGAGTTTGACCAGCCCGAGGGGACGTTTGCTGACTGGGAACCGTTGCCTGAAAATTCGGATTTGCTATTTTATGAAGGGCTTCACGGTGGGGTGGTCGCCAGCCGGTGGACGCGACGCCAGATGCCGCCGTCCCATAATCTCACCGTGGTTGAAGAGCGGCGCAATGCCGACAAAAACACCGGCGTGGATGTGGCCCAACATGTTGACCTGTTGCTTGGCGTAGTGCCGGTGGTGAATCTCGAATGGATACAAAAAATTCATTGTGGCGTGTCTGCCCGGGGTTATTCCACCGAGGCTGCGACTGACCACATCGTGAAACGCATGCAGGACTATATTCATTTCACGGTACCGCAGTTTTCCGTCACCGACATCAATTTTCAGCGCGTGCCGCTGGTGGATACCTCAAATCCGTTTGTGGCGCGGGACATTCCCACCAGCGCCGAATGTCTGGTGGTGATCCGCTTTCGTGATCCCAAGCGTTTTGATTTTCCACAGTTGTTGAGAATGATCGATGGGGCAAAGATGTCCCGCCCCAATACCATGATGATCTCCGGCAGCCAGATGCAGCAAGCCATGGATGTGATTTGCACGCCCCTGATTCAGGAGCTGATATCAAAACAGGGGAGGCACTGAGCCGCGCCTGTCAGCGCATAGCCAGGACGTCGAGGCCTTCTGTGTTCAGCATGTTGATTAGCTCGATCAACGGCAAGCCAATCAGCGCATTGGGGTCATTGCCTTCTAAACGTTCAAACAGGGCGATGCCCAGCCCCTCGGATTTGAAGCTGCCTGCACAGTGGTAGGGTTGTTCCCGCTGCAAATAGTTTTCGATCTGCCGCTCGCTTAATATCCTGAACTGAACGGAAAACCGCGCTACGCACACCTGGCTGTGGTGGGTCGCGGAGTTCAGCAGGCAGAGCCCAGTCAGAAACTCCACCCGTCGGCCACTGGCATCGGTCAGCTGTTGCGTGGCGGTGACATGGTCTCCGGGCTTGCCGAGAACTCGCCCGTCCAGCACGGCGACTTGATCTGAGCCGATGATCAGCGCATCGGGAAAGTTTTCGGCCACCGCGCTGGCCTTGGCTTCGGCTAGGCGTGACACCAATTGCTCGGGCGTTTCGCCTTTCCGAGGGCTTTCATCGGTATTGGGGGAGGCCGTCTCAAAGCGGAGGCCAAGCCGTTCCAGCAACTGACGGCGGTAGGGCGATGTGGATGCGAGGACCAGTTTTGCCATGGTGTTCCTGTCTCGAATAGCACGAATAAAAGCAGACTATTCTACCGCGTTCGTTGACAGAAGGCCGGGGTGCTGCCATAAATTTTCAAACTGACAGGAAATGGAGTGTTTGAATATGAAACGTCTGGGACGAATGATAGTGCTGGCCGCATTGGGTATTGCCGCAAGTGTCAGCACGGGTACGATGGCGGCGGGTGCCTGCACCTACGGCGAAGCGCTGATGGCCCTGGAACGAAACAACACGGTACGAGCCATGGCCCTGATGCGTATGGCCAGCGCTGACGGCGATGCCCGCGCCACGGCGTTTCTGGCACGGCGGGATCAGGTTCCCACCGTGCTTGCACAGGTGAGGTTATCGCCCCAATAACTGGGCAATCTGTTTGGATGCTGCCGGGTGGGTTTTGGCGGGTGAGATGCTTCCTAGTTTTTGATTGGGAATGTCAGTGAACCAACCCCGTGAATAGCCTTTTTCGAGGAACCCTTTGGCGGAGGTGTCCCCATTTTTTGCCGCTCGTTTTAGCCATGCCAGTCCAGCGGCGAAGCGGGATTCATCACCACTCAAATAGTAAAGCCCAAGAAAAAACTGAC
>JAADHZ010000084.1 GCA_013151575.1 Gammaproteobacteria bacterium | reverse complement strand
AATTAAATAACCCTTACAAGTGGCGAATAGGTTGTCAGGATAGGCTGATAATCAGCTTAAACATATAATAGTTATTCAATTACCATCCCTTGGTTGCCACGTTCACTGTTCGCGTTAGCTGCAAGGCGGAGTTTTCCGCCGCATCGCTGACGTCATAGGTCACCACATAGGTGCCTGCTACGGCGGTGTTAACGGTGTCTCCGCCAACGACGATGCTGCTTGTGATATTGCCGTCAATGTTGTCCAAGGCGGTTGCGCCGGGATCGGTGTAAGTATCGCCCACCGTGAGATTCAGCGAGTTTGCACCCAGTAGCGTAATGACGGGCGCGGAGGTATCCAATGTGCTGGCAATCACGGTTACCGTACGCGTTACCTGCGTCGCAGGGTTTCCTGCAGCATCGCTGACGTCGTAGGTCACGATGTAAGTGCCTGCCACGGTAGTGTTAACTGCGTCACCAGCAACGACAATGCTGTTTGTGATATCGCCGTCAATGTTGTCCGAGGCGGTCGCGCCGGGATCGGTGTAAGTGTCGCCCACCGTGAGACTCAGCGAGTTTACGCCCAGTAGCGCAATAGCGGGAGCAGTCGGTCCTCTAAGCCGCCATCTCCGCCCCCGCCACAAGCGGCTAAAACCAGTGAAAAAGAGCAATCAAAACGATTGCTACGCAACGGCTCATCCTTAAATCGCAATACATGACATCCCCTCCAATCCTGCAAAAACCTGTTTTTGGTTATTGTTTGTAGGGATGCATAAATAATACCAGAAATTAATAGGGTTATTCTTTTCAAGTAGTTGAAAAACCTTGTCCGTCAGCAATAAGCAAGAACCCACAAATATGCAAAAAAACCGACACATACGAGCCCATGAAAAACCATGATAGAAGAGAGTAAATGCCGACGATTCTGTGGTGCCGACATTTCGAAATGCTTTATGCACGAAACCGACCCGTAGCGTTAATGACAAAGTCGCTTGTGCTGGGTCTATAGCCAGTTAGGCATCTGAAAAGTCATAGGCTAATAACAATACTGAAAAGGAACGGCTAACAACTATTCATGACGATTACTTGGGACATTGGAATTACAGAGTAATTCCAGGCGATTCATGAGATGTAAATGAATGGCTGATAACCCAAGGCTAGCACCATTCGTATTTATGCCACTCCAATCGTTTGCTGTCGCCCGGCATCCTTGCTTTTTCCTGAGGCCTCATAAAGATTCGGTGTGCTGGCTTCACCTCGTAAAATATCCATCGCTTGTTGCAGGCTGACTCGAGACGCCAGCATCACTTTGTTGTTGACTTTATTTTGTTGGTCACATTGGCGGACAAGCGACTGAAAATTTTCCCACTGGACGGTTATTTTATTTTTAATATCGGATGCCGGTAAATCGAAAACATACGCATCCATTTTTGCGGCTGCTGAATTGCCGGAGAAAGACACAATGTATTTTTCCAGCTTTTCCAATCGCTGTACCTGTCGTTGTTTTTGTTGTACGGCATCTTCAAAGGTTTCAATGTCACGGTCTTTTAATGCCCGTTCTTCTTTTTTAAGAATGGCCAGCATGCCATTGAGCTGGGTAAATTGCTCGGCCAAAATTTTGGATAATGCTTCGGGTTCCGGGTAGGAAAACATGGTGTTTTCTCGCATCAATTAATTGAAGTTAGTTCAATGTGATTTGATCCATTGTAGGGTATGGTTTTATCACTACCCCGTCAGACTGATTTCAAACTGAATGAATTTATCCGCGACCCGCTTCGGGTCAATATTGTATCCACCGGAGTCAATGGAAGCTTTGAGACGATTGATTTTATCATTGTTGTCAATCGGTCGTTCATTAATTGTATTTTCAATTTTCTTAAGCATGTCTGAATCACGTGTCAGCGTTAATGAGTCCGCTCTGGATGGTGATTGTTGATCCATTTTTAATGAAACGGCATCGCGGTTTTTAGATTCCAAGCTGCCGGACTTGTTGTCGCCTGATACTCTGGAAATTGATGGCCCTGTAATGTCGATAGCCATGCTTTTACTCCTGTCAAAGTTGCTGTTACTTTATCGGACTGCACAAAATTAACTTTATGTGGTGCATTGGTTTCAAAAAAATATGGTCAAATTGTTTGGCATACTGTGAACGTGTTCATTATTTATATGGTGCATGATTCACATTCTGACCTGGACTATTCCAGGGTCCACCGCAATGGCTTGGATGATTCGCTTTGAACGGGTATTTCTCACCGACAATTTTTGGCCTCGGGCGGCATCTTTCAGCGCCGTGCCGTTGACCCGTACTTTCAGCCCGCCCAACGATGCAAATATGGTGACTTTGTCGCCCCGTCGAACGAGCAGTGGGGGGGACAGGCGTCGGGGAGTGAACAATTGCCCAGCGTTCATGCCACGGTCCAGCATTTTTCCTATCACGTTTTTAGATTTGCTGAAGTAACCCTGGAGCCTGTTGGTGGTTTCCTGTCGCACGATGATCAGATCCGCCGCTGTGATTTGGGTTCCCCTGCGCAGCGGGTATGCGGCTGCGACAACGTCACTGAAAATTCGGATGCTGGCCTGAATGTAAATGGTCCACGGTTTGGGGCTGTCACAGCGCAGGCCAACAGTGAGCTTGCCTCTTAACCTTGCACCGGGAGGAAGAAATGCAGTGGGCTTGTTTTGGCAGAGCGTCAGCCGCAACCGAGGGTCTAATCGACCGATACTCAACTCGACGTCTTCTGCGATGACTGTCGGCAATTGCTGTTGCAAAAATTGCCTTGCTGCCTCCCGCAGAGGTTCCGGGGGTTGCAGGCTCGCGATGGTAAGCGGCGCGGTTAGCATCAACGCCAGGGTGCTGGCCCATGCTGTGGCAAGGGTGTGCCGTTTTGGTCGTGATATTTTGCAGGTTCGTTTCATTTAGTTTGTCTCTGGTGCAAGTCGATATTCCAGTCGCTTCTCACTGGTTGGCATTTCCGATGCGGCAAGCATTGGCCAGCGCTAAGCAGCTTATCCTGTGTTGTGAACGAGCCAGGCCCACATGATTCTTGTGATGAGTTGTCGTCAATAAATTGGCAAACTTTATACAACAAATCATAAATCATTGAAAAATAACCAAAGTTATTTTTTGACCCATCTGAACGAGGCCACTCAGGTTTTATAAATGAGGATTGGGTCGGTCGTTTGAGCTTTCGCAGGGCGTGGCATTAAAAAAAGCAAGCAACATTGGTGCCATAACATTATTAACCCTATGCCTGGTGCCACTACTAGAACCACTAAAGGATGATGTTCGGCTGTCGATAGAAAGTCATCGAAGTAAAAAGCCAAGCGTATTCACAGCAGGAGTTTCACCATGGCCGGAATGTTGGATGGAGTCGATAAGCGCACGCAGCTGGTCGGTGAAAACAGGCTGGAATTATTGTTATTCCGGCTTGCAGGCTCGCAACTTTTTGGCATCAACGTGTTCAAGGTGCAGGAGGTGATTCGGTGTCCGCGTTTGACCAGCGTCCCCAATTCCAAGTTGGTGGTAAAGGGGATTGCCAATATGCGTGGACGGACCATCCCGGTCATCGATTTGGGGCTGGCCGTTGGCGGTCCACCGATGGAGCAGCAGGAAGGGTCGTATGTGATCATCGCCGACTACAATCGAACCATTCAGGGATTTATGGTGAATGGTGTCGAGCGCATCGTAAACATGAACTGGGAAGAAATTCTGCCACCGCCCAAAGGTTCCGGCACCAATAGTTACATGACGGCAGTCACGCGGGTAGACGATAAGCTGGTGGAAATTATCGATGTCGAAAAAATACTCTCCGAGGTTGTGGGTACGGTGGACACTATCTCCGAAGAGATTATAGAAGGAGGGAGTGCGGTGAGCGAGGCCAGCATCCTGGTAGCGGATGATTCCAGTGTGGCTCGGCGCCAGATAAAACGCACATTGGACCAATTGGGCATTTCGTCCACCCTGGTGAATGATGGCAAGGAAGCCTTGGATGTATTGAAAGACTGGGCGGCGGAAGACCCCGACATTGCTCGGCACCTCACCATGGTTATTTCCGACGTGGAGATGCCGAACATGGATGGCTACACGCTCACCACCGAAATTCGCCGTGACCCGTTGCTAAAAGATTTATACGTGATTCTTCACACCTCTCTGAGCGGGATATTTAACCAAACCATGGTAGAGAAAGTGGGCGCCGACAAATTCATTCCAAAGTTTAACGCTGATGAGCTTGCGCAGGCAGTGCTAGATGCGGTTGAACATCAGGACAAAGCACAGGCTGCGCGTTAGTGGACCGCCTAACCCATTTAAGCTTCTCGGAAATAACTGACCAAAAATGAGGGCCGCCGTGGCTGCTGACGCCATCACTATTCAAGATTACCAGGCTTTCCGCAGCTTTCTGGAAGATGCCAGCGGCATCGTGCTGGGAGACAATAAACAGTATCTGGTGACCAGCCGCTTGACGCGGATCATGGAAGAACATGAGCTGGACACGTTCAGCACCTTGATGAAACGCATTCAGCGGGACAGCACGTTACGGCGCCGCATTATGGATGCTATGACCACTAACGAGACCTCCTGGTTTCGAGATGTGTATCCCTTCGATATTCTCAAAGAAAAACTATTGCCGGAATTAGCCCCTAGCCGCCCTCGTCAGATTCGCATCTGGTCGGCGGCCAGCTCCACCGGTCAAGAAGCCTATTCTCTCAGCATGATGACCCAGGAATATCTGGCTCGGAATCCGGGTAGCCTGAGTAGCGATTGCGTACAAATTTTTGGAACAGACATTTCTCCCAGTGTATTGGCCTGCGCGCGTGCAGCCTCCTATGAGGGGGTGGCTGTTTCGCGGGGATTATCTCCCGAGCGGCGTTCGCGGTTTTTCAAACAAAAGGGAGAGAGCTGGGAAATTGTCGATGAAATTAAAAAACGCGTCTCCTTTCGCGAATTGAACCTGATGAAAAGTTATGCCGCCCTCGGTAAATTTGACATCATTTATTGCCGCAACGTATTGATTTATTTTTCCACGGAACTCAAGCGTGACATCCTGTCGCGCGTGGCCAAGGCGCTTAAACCGGAAGGATACCTCGTGCTCGGCGGTTCCGAATCCATAACCAACTACTCCAGCGAATTTGATTTGGTGCGCTGGCGAAATGGTGTGATCTACCAGCTCAAACCTTAATACAACGCCGAACTCCTCGGCGTTGTTTCCTCCTTAGTTCTTGCCGCTACGCGGCCTTCCATTGCCGCTTGGCTGGTATTGCTTGGCTTTCCTGCGTGCGTAACAAACTGATAAATAAGAATAAATTAAAAATGGCACAGTGTTTGCTCTACGTTAGGTCAGGTCGTACAAGACGAGCACCTACTGGAGCAGGGACATGCAGTTCGGTTTGGACAAAATATTCGGGCTTAACCAGCAGGCGCTGAATATTCACTCACGTCGCTCGGAAGTATTGGCGAGCAATCTCGCTAATGCGGAGACCCCTGGATACAAGGCGCGGGATATCGACTTCAAGGCCGCCCTGCAACAGGTTAAAAACGGTTCCGCCGGTGCCAGTTTGAAAATCACCAACCCCCGTCATATCACCAGTGCTGGCACCAGTCCTGGTCGCGTTGATGACGTGCTTGGGGAAATGAAATATCGCATTCCCTCCGCCCCTTCGATAGATGGCAATACGGTGGATTCGCTACGGGAAAAAGCGATTTTCATGGAAAACGCATTGCTGTATCAGACCAATTTGAAATTTCTTGGTGGGAAAATTAAAGCCATCAAAAACGTACTCAAGGGTGAATAGACATGTCGTTGTTTAACGTACTGGAAATCGCAGCTAGTGGCATGAGCGCCCAATCAACGCGCCTCAACACCACGGCCAGCAACCTTGCCAACGCAGACAGTGTCAGCAGTAGCACCAACGAAACTTATCGTGCTCGGAGCCCCGTATTTGCGACCATGATGGATGCGTTTGGGGGCTCTTCAGAAGGCGTTGGCGTAAAAGTACAGGGCATCGTGGAAAGCCAAGCGCCCCTGCGCAAACAGTACCAGCCTGGTCACCCGAAGGCAGATGATGAAGGCTATATTTTTCTACCCAATGTTAACCAAATTGAAGAAATGGCCAACATGATTTCTGCATCACGTTCTTACCAAAGCAATGTTGAAGTGGCTAAAACTTCCAAGCAACTGTTGATGCGCACCCTTAGCCTGGGCGAATAACGAGAAAGAAACGAGAGAAAACCGACATGTCCAACATCAGCCAAAGCACACAAACCAGTCTTCAGCAGTTGGGGCTCACCGCGCAGCCGCAATCAACCAAAAAACGTGAGGAGCTGGGACAGGCAGATTTTTTGAAGCTGATGGTTACCCAGCTGCAGTCTCAAGACCCGTTTTCGCCCATGGAAAATGGCGAGTTCATTTCACAAATGGCTCAATTCAGCAGTGTCACTGGGCTGTCGGATCTCAAACAATCTTTTGACAAGCTGGCGACCTCATTACAGTCAAATCAGGCTTTGCAAGCCTCATCACTGGTTGGGCGCACAGTGATGGTGCCGTCGGATACCGGCATTCTCCCAACTTCTGGCGGTATGGCTGGGTCCATTGATCTTCCCTCATCCAGTAGTGGGGTCACGCTGACGGTTAAAGATTCCGTCGGCCAGACGATACGACGCCTGGAGCTGGGTCCGCAAGCGGCTGGGGACGTTTACTTTCGCTGGGACGGTTTGACCGATGCTGGCATTTCCGCCACACCTGGGCGTTATTTCATTTCCGCTGAAGCCAGTCTGGATGGCAAAACGGTGGCCCTGGAAACATTGACCAGCGCCTCTGTTGACAGCGTTACGCTAGGCCGAGGAGGACAGGGCCTCACACTGAATCTTACCGACGGTAATACCGTTGATTTCGCCAGCGTGCGAGAAATCAAGTAACACCCGAACCGTTAGAAACACGTAGAGCAACAGGAGAACCATCATGCCATTTCGTATTGCACTAAGCGGGCTCAATGCCGCACAAACCGACCTGAAAGTGACCGGCAACAATATCGCCAACGCCAGCACCGCAGGGTTTAAAAAAGGCCGCACCGAATTTTCCGATGTATATGCTGTTGCCTTTGAAGGCATTAGCAGTATTGCCACCGGTAATGGCGTGTCAGTGGCGGCGGTGAGCCAGAATTTTTCGCAGGGCAATATTGATTTCACCGAACGCAATCTTGATGTGGCGGTGAGCGGCCAAGGTTTTTTTGTGCTCAATGATTCATCGGGCCAATCCTTCAGCCGTGCAGGAGCATTTAATATTGATCGCAACGGCAATGTGGTGAATCAACAGGGCCAGCGCCTGCAAATTTTCCCGGCCATCGGCGGGGGAGGGTTTAATACCGGCGTATTGTCCGACCTGCAATTGTCCACCTCCGATGGCCCTCCGCAGGCCACCACACAGATCACTGCCGGCCTGAATCTCAGTGCCTCCGATTCAGTACCGGCAACGGCACCCTTCGACCCCAGCGACCCCACCAGTTTCAATAACTCCACCTCAACGGTGATTTACGATTCCCTCGGCACCGCACACGCATCGACTCTGTACTATGTGAAAAGCGCGGTGGCCAACCAATGGGACACCTATCAATACATCGACGGCAATGTGGTCGCCAGCGGCGGTGTTTCGCCCATAAGTGTGACCTTCAACCAGGATGGCACCATCAATGGCCCCACCACTATCGCCTACGACGCGGTACCGTCTGGCACCGGTGCGCTACCGATTCAGACATCATTGAATTACACCAACAGCACCCAGTTTGGTAGTCCTTTCGCGGTCAATGGTTTATCACAGGATGGTTTTGCCACGGGGCGATTGAGCGGCATCGATATTGATAGCGAAGGCGTGGTGTTCGCCCGTTTCACCAACGGCCAGTCCAGCGCCTTGGGCAAGGTGGCGTTGGCTAATTTCCCCAACGTCAGCGGCATGCGCCAGCTGGGAAGCACCTCCTGGGCACAGACGTTTGAATCCGGTGATTTGATTCTCGGAGAGGCGAATACTGCCAGCTTTGGGCTGGTGCAATCCGGCGCACTGGAGGCCTCTAATGTGGACATTGCCGCCAGCCTGGTGAATCTGATCACCGCGCAGAGAAATTTCCAGGCCAATGCGCAGGTGATCAGCGCCGCTGATACCGTCACTCAAACCATCATCAATATTTAACCGCGTGATGTGACCCAGCAGAGCCTTCGACACAGGGACTAAAGAATGGACCGCAGCCTTTACATTGCCATGTCCGGCGCCAAGCAAATCATGCGGGCGCAGGCCATCAACAGCAACAATCTCGCGAATGCCAATACCGTTGCTTTTCGTGCGGACCTGGCATCGTTCCGAAGTCAGCCGGTGTTTGGAGCGGGTGAGCCATCGCGGGTTTATGCGATGACTGAGCGCACCGGTGTGGACACCTCCGCCGGGGTGATCAACACCACTGGCCGTGAGTTGGATGTCGCCATCAAAGGCAAAGGGTGGATTGCTGTGCAGGCACCGGACGGCACCGAGGCTTATACCCGTGCGGGCAATCTTAGCCTCAAGGAAGGTGGGATGTTGAAAACCGGTAGCGGCCTGCCGGTGCTGGGCAACGGCGGGCCCATCGCCATCCCCCAGGCTGAAAAAGTTGAGATCGGTGCCGACGGCACCATCTCCATTCGCGGCATCGGACAGCCCGCCAACACCCTGTCAGTGTTGGACAGAATCAGACTGGTGAACCCGGACGTGGAGCAATTGGTAAAAGGCCCTGACGGCTTGATGCGCATGGCCGATGGTAGCAGCGCCGTGCCGGACGCCAAAATCAATATCGTCTCCGGTGCGCTGGAAACCAGCAACGTCAACACCATTGAAGCAATGGTCAACATGATTTCCCTGGCCCGTCAGTTCGAGCAGCAACTCAAAATGATGAAAACGGTGTCAGAAACTGAGGGTGCATCGAATCAACTGCTTAGCCTGACATAACGTTTTATTGCACATCGTAAAAACACGAAGACGAGGTAGACACAAATGAGCGCAGCACTGTGGATAGCGAGAACCGGACTGGAGGCGCAGCAGACCCGTCTTTCCGTGATCTCCAATAATTTGGCCAACGCCAACACCATGGGCTACAAACGGTCCAGCGCGGTGTTCGAGGATTTGCTGTATCAAAACGTGCGGCAGGTTGGCGCGCAATCATCGGTGGACACGCAACTGCCGTCTGGCTTGTTGATCGGCACCGGCGTGCGCATGGTGGCAACGGTTAAAAATCATAGCCAGGGAAACCTAGTACAAACAGAAGGCTCTCTGGATGTTGCCGTACAGGGGCGTGGTTTTTTCCAGGTGCTGCGTCCAGACGGCACGTTTGCTTACACCCGTGACGGTTCCTTTCAGATGAATGCGCTAGGGCAAATTGTGACCGCCGGGGGTTATCAACTTCAGCCCACCATTGTGGTGCCCAACGGCACCCAAAGCGTCACCATCGGCTCGGATGGCACCGTGTCCGTGCAGCTCGCCGGCAGTGCTGTGCCGTCTTTGATCGGTAATGTTCAGGTCACGGATTTCCCCAACCCCGCTGGCCTGCAACCGGTCGGGGAAAACATGTATTCGGAAAGTGCCGCCAGTGGCTCGCCGCAAAGCGGGACACCCGGCCTCAACGGCCTAGGGGCATTGGTGCAGGGCGCGCTGGAATCTTCTAATGTTAATTCCGTCAAAGAATTGGTGGCGCTGATTGAAACCCAGCGCGCGTATGAAATGAATTCCAAGGCCATACAAACGGCCGATCAAATGTTACAGAACCTGAATAACAGCTTGTAGCGGCCACGTTGATGATGAATATCAAAACCTGCCAGAAACAAAATGTGCTGAAAATATCAGCGTTAATGATGGGCGTTTTATTGTCCGCGTGTAGCACCACGCATCAAGCGGTTTCCGACCCAGACTTTGCACCGGTGAGACCGGTTAGCTCACAACCGTTGCCGATTAGTGACGGTGCGATTTACAAAGCGGGTTTCAACGTGAGCCTGTTTGAAGACATTCGGGCTCATCGGGTGGGCGACGTTATTACCATTATTCTTCAGGAACGAACCAACGCCAGAAAAAGTGCCAGCACTACCACCAAAAAAGATTCGGAAATCGCGCTGGCCGTCCCCACTGTTTTTGGCAAGGGAATACTGCATCGAGGCAATCCTATTTTGAGTGCATCGGTTGACGCCTCGCGTAGTTTCGCCGGTGAAGGTGACAGCCAGCAAAGCAACAGTTTGACCGGGCGGATTTCGGTCACGGTGGCAGAGGTGCTCGCCAATGGGAATCTCGTGGTGCGCGGTGAAAAACTGCTGACCCTCAACCAGGGCTCGGAGCATGTTCGAATATCCGGCATTATTCGCATTGCCGATGTCACCCCCGACAACACCGTGCAATCCTCCCAGGTGGCTAATGCCAAAATCATTTATGGCGGGCAGGGTGTGTTGGCGGAAAGCAATACCAAGGGTTGGTTGCAACGTGTATTTGACAGCAGTTGGTGGCCATTTTGAATATCGTGCAGAACAGCATAACCAGAAAAAACACCGCACAAAGCCGTGTATTTTCAACCCTGATGACACTGATGTTTCTGTCAGCGGTGTTAGTGAGTTTTTCCGCACAGGCTGAACGTCTGAAAGACATCGCCACCATCGCGGGTGTGCGAAGCAATCAGCTGGTGGGTTATGGCCTGGTGGTGGGGTTGGACGGCAGCGGCGACCAAACCATTCAAGCACCGTTTACCGTACAAAGCCTGAAAAGCATGTTGACCCAGTTTGGCATCACCATGCCGCCCGGCAGCAATCCGCAGCTGAAAAATGTCGCAGCAGTTTCCCTGCACGGTGAGTTGCCCGCATTTACCAAACCGGGTCAGACGATTGATGTGACGGTTTCATCTATTGGCAACGCCAAAAGTCTTCGGGGCGGCACTCTGTTGATGGCACCGTTGAAAGGCGCGGATGGAAAAATTTATGCGCTGGCTCAGGGCAGTGTGGTGGTGGGTGGTTTTGGTGTCGGCGCAGCGGGCTCCAGTATCACGGTTAATGTTCCCAGCGTGGGCCGAATTGCCAATGGCGCCACTGTCGAACGTAGCGTGCCCAATGCTTTTGGCAACGGAAATCATGTGACTTTAAATTTGCGTCAGCCAGATTTCACCACGGCCTATCGTGTGGCCCGAGCGATTAACGATAACATCGGCGAAGGGACTGCTCGTGCCTTGGATGGCGCGTCGATCCAAGTGAATGCCCCGCGTGATCTTTCCCAACGAGTTGAGTTCATGTCCTTGCTGGAGAGCTTTGAGGTCAATCCCGGCGAGGCTGCCGCGAAAATTGTGGTCAACTCCCGCACCGGCACCATTGTTATCGGTAAACATGTCCGGGTGACTCCGGCGGCCATTACCCACGGCAGTTTAACCGTGACCATTTCTTCCGAGCCTGTGGTGAGCCAGCCGTCCCCCTTGGCTGGGGGACAGACTGTGGTGGTACCCAATGCGGCAATATCCATTGAACAAAAGGCCGCCCCGATGTTTTTGTTCAACCCCGGTGTGGCATTGGATGACATTGTGCGCGCGATCAACGAAGTCGGCGCAACCCCCAGCGATTTAATTGCCATCCTCGAAGCCCTGAAGGAAGCCGGTGCATTACGCGCCAACTTGATTGTGATTTAACACGATGACCATGCCCATCCAACAACCGGCGCTCTACACCGACCTTCAAGGCTTGAATACCTTTGGTCGTACAGCGGATATGGATTCGCCGGAAACACTGCAATATGTTGCGGAGCAGTTCGAAGCCATTTTTTTGCAAATGATGCTCAAAAGTGCGCATCCACCGGGTGGTGAATCGGGCATGTTTGAAGGCGAGCAAAGCGAATTTTATCAGGACTGGTACGATAAACAGTTGTCGATCAGCCTGGCCTCGGGGCGAGGTGTGGGCATCGCAGAGATGCTGGTGCAGCAATTGCAGCGACAGGGGACGGACGACCCAAAAACCACGGAGGTTTTTACTCCTGGTGCCGAGGTGTTTGCCCCTCGCGGCATGCCCACCACACCCGCTGAAAAAACGGCGCCAATTTCCCCGAAAAATAAAACCCCAGTGCTGGATTCTCCGCAAGCGTTTGTGGAACAACTGATGCCACTGGCCAAACAGGCAGCGGAAAAGTTGGGAATTTCGCCGGAAGTCTTGTTAGCGCAAGCAGCGTTGGAAACGGGCTGGGGTAAAAAAATTTCGCGTGATGAAAATGACAACAGCAGCTACAACCTGTTCAACATCAAGGCCGACGGCCGCTGGAACGGGCAGCGTGTGATGGTTTCCACACTGGAATATCGGGACGGCGTTGCCGTACGGGAGCGAGCGGCGTTTCGCGCCTACGATTCCTTCAAGGACAGTTTTGATGATTTTGTCAATTTCCTGCAACAGAGCCCACGTTACCAAAAGGCGATTTCCATGGGCACCAATGCACGGGCCTTTACCGCTGAGCTGGCCAGCGCCGGTTACGCCACGGACCCGGACTACGCCAGCAAGATTATCCGCATCGTGGAAGGCCAGCCATTGGCGCGGGCGTTGGATGCAATAAAACTTTAAAACCCGAAGACGATAACCAAAATGAGCGGGGCCCTTATTTTCAGGTGTTTCGCGGATAGTGGAGTGATTCATGGCAAGTGCAGGCGGTTTACTGGGTACGGCGGTATCGGGCCTATTGGCGTTTCAGCGCAACCTGGCCACGACTGGAAACAATATCACCAACGTCAACACTGAGGGTTATAGTCGCCAGTCGGTTGAAATGGCCGCCCGCACGCCGAGCATCACCAGCAGCGGATTTGTCGGTGCAGGGGTCAGCGTCACCACCATTAAACGCGTGTTCGATCAGTTTTTGTTTGATGAAGTCACCTCCCGCAACGCCTCTTTTTCCCAGCTGGATGTGTTACAGAACTTTGCCTCCCGCATCGACGAATTATTGGGCAGTGAACAGGCTGGGTTGAGTCCCGCCATTCAGGAGTTTTTTAATGCCATGCAGGATGTGGGCAACAACCCCACCTCCGCGCCAGCCCGGCAGGTGTTGATTTCGCAAGCCGAGACACTGGTCAATCGCTTTCGATCGCTGGATGACCGCTTCGAGTCTCTGCGCAGCACCGTCAATGCCCAAATGGAGGTGATGACCGGCGAGGTTAGCAGCATTGCTTCCTCCATCGCAGAGTTGAATAGGGTCATTATGCGGGAAAGCGGGCGCGCCGGTGGGCAACCGCCCAATGACCTGCTGGACAAACGTGATAGCCTGGTGAACCGTCTATCCGAACTGGTGGCCGTCAACACCGTGTCGGGGGAGGATGGGGCGCTCAACGTGTTCATCGGCAATGGTCAAAGTCTGGTACTGGGGGCGCAATCCAACACCATCGGCGTGACTAAAAATGCGTTTGATCAAAGCGAGTTTGATGTCAGTTTTTCCAGCAGCACTCAAAACTTTTCCATCAATGGTCAAATTTCTGGGGGCAAATTGGGTGGCCTGTTACAACTGCGCCGGCAGGTGTTGGACCCCAGCCAAAACGCCATGGGGCGCATCGCCATTGGTTTGGCCGATAGTGTCAATGTTCAGCATCAACTGGGTGATGACATTAACGGCAACCCCGGCGGGCAATTTTTTAACGCCGTCGTCACCACCAGCCCCGAAGTGCTGGCCAATGCCAATAATGATCCCGCTAGTGGCACAATATCCCTCACCATAAACGACACCAGCGTTATCCAAGCGAGCGACTACCGTCTAAACTATGACGGTGCAACGTTTACTCTGACGCGGCTGGAGGACAATGCGGTGGTGGACAGCGGATTCACCCTGGCCGACTTGCCGCGCACGGTGGCCTCCGACGGCATCAGTCTGGATCTTGCGGGCAGCGTTGTGTCCGGTGACAGTTTTTTGCTGCGCCCGGTACGCAACGGCGCCAGGAATGTGGCGGTCGCCATTACCGACCCCGCTTTGGTTGCCGCCGCCGCCCGTGGCAACGCATTGGGCGACAACAGTAACGCCCTGCTGCTGGCTGGTTTGCAGGCTCAAAAAACACTGGGTTCCGGGACCGAAACATTTCAAACGGCCTTCAGCAGAATTGTCGCCAGCATTGGGGTGCGTACCAACGAGGCGAAGGTCAACGCAGACGCTCAGCGCACTCTGCTGAAGCGTGCGGTTGATGCACAGCAGTCCGTGAGCGGCGTCAATCTGGACGAGGAGGCCGCCAACCTGCTGAGGTTTCAACAGGCCTATCAAGCGGCCGCACAGGTGGTGAGCGTTTCCAATGACCTTTTCCAGACACTGTTGAGAGTCACGTCGCGGTAGCGTGACCGGGCAAAAAGTAACGAGGTAATCAGCGTATGCGCATATCGAGCCAGCAAATGCAGCAGCGTGGTGTGGACGCCATGCTTGAGCGCCAGGCACAGCTGAGCGCGACCCAACAGCAATTAGCCACCGGCAAGCGTATCACTACGCCGTCGGATGACGTGCTGGCATCCACCCAGGTGTTGGCGCTGAATGAAGTGATCGCCACCCATGGGCAATATCAATCCAATGCCGATGTTGCCAAAAATCGGCTGGCGGCAGGAGAAATCAGCATCACCCAGAGCATCAATGTTTTACAGCGCGCACGCGAGCTGGCCATTCAAGGCAACGGCGGCAGCCTGGGCGCGGCCAACCGTGCGGATATCGCCGTTGAAGTACGAGAAATTCTGGATGAGATCGTGGGCCTGGCAAACACCGTGGATGCCAATGGCGAATACCTGTTTGCCGGTTTCAATGTGGCGACCGCCCCCTTTAGCGTGACGGAAAACCCGCCTGCCAGCGGCCGGTTTGATTATGCCTATACCGGCGATCTCGGGCAGCGCAGCGTGCAAATCGGCGCGACTCGTCAGGTGGCAGTGGGGGACCCTGGGCAGGATGTGTTTATGGCTGTTCCAGTGTCGGGCGGTGGTACTCAAAGCGTGTTTAAAATCCTGGAGCAACTGGCAGTTGATCTTGAGGCCAATGTGAAAAGTTTTGCCACTGCCGATGATTTACAGCAGGCCATCGATCAATTGGGCGGCATTCGCGCCCGAGTTGGGGCTCGCCAGAATGCCATTGACGCCCACCGGATTTTGAACGAGGACATCGTGTTTCAGGGTAAAAAAACCCGATCTGAAGTACAGGACCTGGATTACGCAGAGGCCATCAGCCGCATGAATTTGCAAATGGTAGGGCTAGAGGCATCACAACGCAGCTTTTCGCGTATTCAGAATTTATCGCTGTTCAATTTTTTATAATTCAGGCTGTCAGATGGCGCACAGCCCCGTGGCGTTTTTTGTCACGGGGCTGTGGGTTTAATCAGGACTAGGGAATGTTGCTGTTGTTGTAGGTGATGAAGTACTCAGCTACATTGCCAGTGCCGTAAATGCAAGTAGTGGTCATTTGCAACACACCAATTTCCGGCATAACAAACATTCTGCCGCTGAAGGTGGTTTTGCCCTGTTGGTTGGCACCGCAGGCGCCGCGAATATCAAACAACACGGGTAACACGGTTGAGCCGCCCGTTGGCAGAGCCTCGCCATTAAAACTGATTTCAAAGGGATTGACGTAAGTGGCCAGATTGGTGCGTATCTGCGTAGTGTCGCCGTCGATGGTGGGGTTATCGGTGAATTTACCGATCTCGGAGCTACAATTTTCTGGGTTGCACCCCTCCATCACATAAAACTCCACCCCGAGGTCCTGCTGCCCCACACTGAGCGGGGATGGAAATACCGTGAAAGGCTTCACTACTGGGTCGCCGTTGGTGGACCCATCGAGGTTCAACCAATAGTATTTGCCTTGCCCAGGAGCCTCAAAGGCGTGCAGGCGGATGCTGCCGTAGCTTGGACTGTTGATATCATCATCCTGACTGATGTAACGCACGGTCGCGATGTCGGAGCCGGCATCATCATTGGGAAAGTTCAAGGTGGTGAGTTCTTTCAGCACGGTGATAACGTCCCCTGGCTTATTGAGGTCGGGCAGGGGCGCGGTTGCCTTCCAATCAATACGCAAGGTGCCGGTGGTGTTCTGCGTGGTAGGACCCGTTACCAGTATCTTCGACACGTCATACAGGATGAAATCGCCATCCTGGTAAATGCGCATATTATCCGTGCTGCGCTCAATGAACACCGGGTCCTTTTTGCTCACTAGGCAGCCGCTCAGCAGGATGCCGGTGGCAATGGCCATCAGCGTAATAAGACCCCATTTTTTCATCGGAAATATCCTTGTGCTCAACATGTTTGAAAGATCGGAGGTTTTCATCAGCCATCGGATGCCCGTGGTGACAAACTCTACCCCATCTTTACATTCAACGCGTTAGCATGCCAATTTGTTCTGCTGGAATCAAAAAAAACGCGTGTGATGCGTGAAATGGTATTCTGTCGCCCCGTTGGTTTTCCGAGCACCGTTTAATCCTATGCCCAAACTGCCCCCTAAACTTGTGTTTTCCCTCGATTGCCGCTTATGCCCGCGCCTCAGTGGTTTTCTGGATGAGGTGAAAGCCGAGCATCCAGACTACCACGCCCGCCCCGTCGCCCCGTTTGGCGTCGATGACCCCGGCCTGCTGATCGTGGGGCTGGCCCCCGGCATGCACGGGGCCAATGCCACCGGCCGGCCGTTCACCGGTGACCACGCTGGGATTCTGCTGTATCAGACCCTTTACGAGTTTGGCTTTAGTTCCGCCCCCGAATCGCTCTCCCAGGACGACGGCCTGACATTGCTGGATTGCCGAATCACCAACGCCGTGAAATGCCTGCCGCCGCAGAACAAACCCACTGGGGAGGAAGTCCGTACCTGCAACGGCTTTCTACTCGCCGAGCTGGAGGCGCTGCGAGAAGGAGCCTGCGTGCTGGCCCTGGGGGGTGTTGCCCACAACGCCGTGGTGCGTGCCTACGGCCTAAAAATGAAAGATTACCCCTTTGGGCACAATAATCTGCACAAACTTCCTCGTGGCTTGCAGTTGATTGATTCCTACCACTGTAGCCGTTACAACACCCAGACCAAACGCCTCACCCCGGCCATGTTTCGGGCGGTGTTCCGGCGCGCCCGCAAACGGGTGGATGCCGCCAATGCCTGATGTGTGCCGACTCATCAACCGATAAACCCACCGTGCTGGCGTTTGACGCCAAGGCCTTTCTCAGCACCCTCACCTCGCGTCCCGGTGTGTATCGCATGCTCGATGCGGACGCGAAAGTGCTGTACGTGGGCAAGGCTCGCAACCTCAAAAAACGAGTCTCCAGCTATTTTCAGCGCACCGTGGCCAATGCCAAAACCCGGGCTATGGTTGCCCAGGTGCGGGGTGTGGAAGTCACGGTGACGCACACAGAAAATGAAGCCCTGCTGCTGGAAAATAACCAGATCAAGGCCCTCAAGCCCCGTTACAACATCCTTCTGCGGGACGACAAGAGTTACCCCCACATCCATCTCTCGGCGGACGACACACACCCACGGCTGGCCTACCATCGTGGACCCAAGCGTGCGAAAGGGCGCTATTTCGGGCCCTACCCCAGCGCGGGTGCTGTGCGAGAAAGTTTGAATTTGTTGCAAAAGTTGTTTCGGGTGCGCCAGTGCGAAGACAGTTTTTTCAGCAACCGCAGCCGCGCCTGCCTGCAATACCAGATCGAGCGGTGCAGCGGCCCTTGCGTGGGACTGGTGAGCGATGAGGATTATCAGCAGGCGGTGCGTCACACCATGATGTTCCTCGAAGGCAAAAGTCCGGAGGTGATCGACGAACTGGTGGCACGCATGGAAACCGCCTCCCGGGAGCTGGCCTTTGAGCAGGCCGCTCAGTTTCGTGATCTTATCGCCGCCCTGCGGCGGGTGCAGGAAACACAATACGTGAGCGGAGAAGGTGGCGACCTGGACGTGATCGCCGTCGCGGTGGAGCAGAGAGTGGCCTGTGTACAGGTATTTTTCATGCGCAATGGCTTGAATCTGGGCAACAAAACTTTTTTCCCTCGCCAAGCCGAAGGGGCGGAACCGGGGGAAGTGCTGGCCGCGTTCATGGCGCAGTTTTATCTGGGAGCCAACGCTAGCCACCGAGTGCCCTCCGAGGTGCTAGTGAGCCAGCCGCCGGAGGAGCTGGAGCTATTGCAGGAGGTGCTGTCGGAGCAATCCGCCCGGCGGGTGCAAATCTCCCACCGGCTACGTGGCGAGCGTGCCCGCTGGGTACAGATGGCGGCCAGCAACGCTCAGGCGGCCTTGCGGGCGCGGCTGGCCAGCAAGGCCAACGTGTTGCACCGCTTTGAATCCCTGCAAACCGCCCTGGGGCTGGACAGCCTGCCTCAGCGACTGGAATGTTTCGACATCAGCCACACCATGGGCGAGGCCACCGTGGCCTCCTGCGTGGTCATGGACACCACCGGGCCGCTGAAATCCGACTACCGGCGATTCAATATTAGCGGCATTACTCCCGGGGATGATTACGCCGCCATGCAGCAGGCCCTACGGCGACGCTACACGCGTTTGAAAAAGGGCGAGGGCAAGATGCCGGATATCCTGCTCATCGATGGTGGCAAGGGTCAGCTGGCCGAGGCCGAGACGGTGCTGGAGGAGTTGCAGGTGGACGGCGTGTTATTGCTGGGCGTGGCCAAAGGCCCCGATCGCAAGCCGGGCCAGGAGATGCTCTTCTTGTCGGGTCAGAAAGTGCCCCGTATACTGCCGAGTGATTCTCCGGCACTGCATCTCATTCAGCAGGTACGTGACGAGGCCCACCGTTTCGCCATCACCGGGCATCGGCAACGGCGCGCGAAAACGCGAAACACCTCCCGACTGGAAGGCATCGCCGGGCTTGGGCCGAAACGGCGACAGACCCTGTTAAAACAGTTCGGAGGGCTACAAGAAGTCGCCAGGGCTGGGGTTGAGGATCTAGGGCGGGTGCCTGGCATCAGCAAGCAGCTGGCCCAACGGGTTTATGATGTCTTCCACGCAGATGAGCATTAATCACCAAACCACATGTTATTGAGCCTGCCCAACCTGCTGACCTTGTTACGCATCGCGCTCATTCCCGTGTTCGTGTTGCTGTTTTACCTGCCGGTGAGTTGGTCGAATACAGCGGTCACAGCGACCTTCGCGCTAGCAGCGTTGACCGATTGGCTGGACGGCTACCTGGCCCGGCGCATGGGCCTGACGTCCGCCTTCGGCGCGTTTCTGGACCCGGTGGCCGACAAAACAAACTGATGGTGGCTGTGGCGCTGGTGCTGCTGGTGGACGTTAACCCCACGCCGTTTGCCGGTTTTTTTCTGGTGGCACCAGCCGCAGTCATCATTGGCCGGGAAATCGTGATTTCGGCGTTGCGTGAGTGGATGGCGGAGTTGGGCGAACGAGCCCAGGTGGCCGTGTCCGTGATCGGAAAAATCAAAACTTTCGCACAAATGTTAGCGCTGATGCTGCTGTTGTACCGTGACCCCATTGGCGACTTTCCCACCGCAGACACCGGGTTTGTTTTACTGTACCTCGCCGCCGGCCTCACCCTGTGGTCTATGTTCATTTACCTGCGTGTGGCATGGCCGACCCTGCAAAAAAGATAAGAAAATTATCTTGACAGTTGTTGATTCAACGGTAAAATACGCCGCTTGAATGCAGGCGGGAATAGCTCAGCTGGTAGAGCACAACCTTGCCAAGGTTGGGGTCGCGAGTTCGAATCTCGTTTCCCGCTCCACTCTTCCTCCGTTTTTCGGCAACAGGATTGTCGATAATCGTAAAGAGGAAGCATGGGTCAAAGAATTCAGAACCTCGATCCTGCGGTCGGGGTTTTTTGGTTTTATGCGTTTGAATCATCCGATGCTACAGTATTGGCGGAATGGCAGAGTGGCTATGCAGCGGATTGCAAATCCGTGTACCTCGGTTCGACTCCGGGTTCCGCCTCCATATTTTTCAATGAGTTAGCTAACCTCTCCTGGTTACTTTATACCCATAATATACCCAGCTTGGGTATATAAATGGTATTTCACTACCGTGATGGCTCAAGAATGATGTCGTCACGCAGGTAGTGATCTTCTGTCGTTTTTGCGTCTGAATGCCCCAAGCTTTCCTGTACGTCACGCCCTAAGAGTTTGAGGTCGGAGGCATATTTTGCTCTCACGTCTCGGGGTTGAAATGGTTCGAGACCTGCCAGTTTCATATCAGGCCGTAATTTTTGCCATGCCTGGTTAAACGATCCTAGTGAGCATCTTCCACCGCCCCTGTTAGGAAAAAGGTAGAGTGATTCAATCTTCGAATCATGCCGTGTAAGACGGCGTATTTCGGTGACTGCTTTTCGTAATTCTTCTGACCATTTAAAGAGTACGACCCTTGGTGTTTGTACGATATCTCCTCGTGAATTTCGCCGTTCTTTTTTAGTTTCAGAAAAACGTAGACCATCCTCTGTGATATCACTCAGCTTTGTAACTACTCAGGCCAGCAACGCAGTCAAGATATTGAATAACAAAGCGAATCTGATATAAGTTTCGTGACCATGCAAACCCCTCTCGACAAACGATCCCTCAGCGCATTAGCTAAATCGCGTTGTTGCTAGCAAAGCAGATACTGATGGCACAAAGCGCTCATATTGCCGGTCTGGAAAAAGAGATTGAGGCGCTCAAAAACCAACTGGCCAAAAACAGTCGCAATAGCAGTAAACCACCTTCAAGTGACGGTTATGCAAACCCAAACCAAAAAGCCAGCGCAAGAAAAGCGGGCGCTCAAGTGGTGATCAGCCCGGACACAAAGGCAGCGCCTTTAAAGCAGGTTGAACACCCGGATCACATTCAAGAGCAGGTGATATCACACTGCACGCACTGCCAAGCCGATCTATCGAACCAAGCCGTGACCGCTGTTGATACACGTCAGGTCTTTGACCTACCTGAAATCAAAGTGGCCGTCACAGAGCATCGCGCACAAGTCAAAACCTGCCCCCATTGCGACAGCCGTGTTAAGGCCGAGTTTCCCGCAGGCGTAACCCAGCCCGTTCAATACGGCA
>JAADHZ010000074.1 GCA_013151575.1 Gammaproteobacteria bacterium | reverse complement strand
CAGGCTGTCAACGGCCTCCCGGAGCAGTTCATCGGCACGACGCTTGGCCTCGGCCATGCCCAGCAGGGCGGGGTAAGTGGCTTTGTCGCGAGCCTCGTCGGAGCCTTGGGGTTTGCCCAGAGTTTGGGTGTCACCTTCCACATCTAGGATGTCGTCGCGGATTTGGAAGGCCAGGCCCATGCATTTGGCGAAGTGGTCAAGTTTTTCCAGCTGCGCGGTTTCGACGCCGGGTCGGCTTAGTGCGCCCAGTTTGACGCTAGCGCGGATCAACGCGCCGGTCTTGTGGATGTGCATGTTTTCCAGCTCGGCGAGGTTCATGCTTTGGCCCGCCCCTTCGGCAGCGAGGTCCATGGCCTGGCCGCCCGCCATCCCTCGAGAACCGCTGGCTAGGGCCAGGGTTTTCACCATTTTCAGGCGCAAGGCGGGTTCGCTGACCATGCCTGGGTCGTGAGCGAGAATATAAAACGCCAGGGATTGCAGGGCATCACCGGCGAGGATGGCGCTGGCTTCGTCAAAGCGGATATGACAGGTGGCCTTGCCCCGGCGCAGCTCGTCGTTGTCCATGGCGGGCAGATCATCATGAATCAGAGAATAGACGTGGATCAGCTCCAGCGCGCAGGCTGGCCCGTCCAGCGCGGCAGGGGCCACGCCCAGCATTTGCCCGGTGAGGTATACCAGCAGTGGGCGCACCCGTTTGCCGCCGCTGAGGCTGGCGTAACGCATGGCCTCGTGCAGCCGAGAGGGATTCACCTCGGCGCTAGGCAGCCAGCGTTGCAATGCCCGTTCAGTGCGGGCCTGATAAGTGTCGAGCAGGGGGATCAATGACATGAGAAATTGGTGCGGTGATTATTCGGTTTCGGTTGCAAAATCCACGGGATCGCCGTCTTTTTTCAGCAGAATTTCGACTTTCTGCTCGGCCTCGGTCAACGCGCTCTGGCAGCTGCGGGTAAGCTCAATACCGCGTTCGAAGTCTTTCAGCGAATCCTCCAGCGTGGATTCACCGTCTTCCATGCGCTCCACCAGGGACTCCAGTTCCTCCAGTGCCGCCTCGAAATCCACCGGTTTTTGTTTCTTTTTAGCCATGTTTTGTTGCTCTGTTTTTCGTCGTGTTTTTTTATCGTATTTTCGCGGGAAGGCGGCGACCGGTACGTTAACCCAGGGTTTCTGGCCGGGTCAATTCCAGCCCAGTCAGAACGCGGCGAAAGTACGCAATAAAAGTATGGTAGTGAAAAACCAAAACTTTTCAACGGTTTCAATTGCATTGCCCGCGTAACACCGCCCTTCGCTATGCGCCCCCGTGGTAGTGCTTCGATATAAGCTCAATTAATTGTCGCCCGAGCACGGATTTGGACGTGGTCGCAAGTTGCTGTTTGTCATTCGCGGTGATAACCAACAGCGCATTGTCATCACGCTCAAAAGCAGTGTTTTCACCCACCCAATTTGCGGCAATCATATCCAACTTTTTCCGCTGTAGTTTTCCGCGCGCATGCTGTTCAAGGTTTTCCGTTTCGGCGGCAAAACCAACGGTAAACGGGCCGTTTTTTAATGCTGCGACATCGGCGAGGATGTCGGGGTTTCGTTGTAACTCAAGCGTGAGCATGTCTTCCGTTTTTTTAATTTTTTGCCCGGCAATGTGCACAGGGCGATAATCGGCGACGGCGGCGGCACCGATGAAAATATCGCTGTCAGCGATATGTTGCATGACGGCATCCCGCATGTGTTGTGCGCTACGTACGTCGATACGTTCGACACGCGGCGGCGCACGCAGTGCCGTGGGCCCACTCACCAGCGTCACTTTTGCGCCCGCTTCGACCGCAGCCTGTGCGATGGCGTAACCCATTTTGCCGGAGCTGCGGTTACTGAGGTAGCGCACGGGGTCGATGGCTTCCTGCGTGGGGCCAGCGGTAATGAGTACCGTGCATCCGGCCAGTGAGCCGGTGTCAAAAATGGCGGCGGTTAACCGGGCCAGTTGCCCGGCTTCCAACATACGACCAGGGCCGACGTCACCGCAGGCCTGGTCGCCGTCGCCGGGGCCGAATTGCACGATGCCACGCGTGCTGAGCTGACGCAGATTTTCCCGAGTGGCCGCATTGGCCCACATGTGTTGATTCATGGCGGGCGCAATGGCGATGGGTGCGGCGGTGGCCAGGCAAAGAGCGCTGAGTAAATCGTCGGCGCGGCCCTGCGCGAGTCGTGCGATGACATTGGCGCTGGCTGGTGCGACGATGACGGCGTCGGCCCAGCGCGCCAGTTCGATGTGCCCCATGGCGGCTTCGGCTTCTGTGTCCAGCAATTCGGTGGAAACGGGATTGCCCGACAGGGCCTGAAAGGTCAGCGGGGTGACGAATTCAGCGCCACCTTTGGTGAGCACCACGCGCACCTCGGCGCCAGCGCCTTTAAAACATCGTACCAACTCGGCAGATTTGTACGCGGCGATGGAGCCGCTAACACCAAGCAGAATGTGTTTGTTGTTGAGGCTGATCATGGTTTTTCAGCAGGATGCCGTGCTGGCCGATGTCGCGGGTGGGTGTACATAGTGCCTGTTTTGTCTGGGTGAAGTTGTTATGTTGGGTCGCGAACAGTTTAACCGAATTATGGTGTGTTGGATGATGTTGGATATAAAGGTGCAAGGAAGCACGCATCACGGGAAACGACAAAGGGACTTGACGATGGCGATAACGGATTGGCCAAAACACGAACGACCCCGGGAGAAACTTTTACAGCGCGGTGCGGCAGCATTGTCTGACGCAGAGCTGCTGGCGATTTTTTTGCGCACCGGCGTGCCCGGCAAAACCGCAGTGGATCTGGCCCGCGATCTATTGGGGCGTTTTGGCAGCTTGCGTGCGTTGTTAAGTGCCGATTTGAAACAATTTTGTGAGGGGCAGGGCCTGGGCGAGGCAAAGTATGCGCAATTGCAAGCCACGGTGGAAATGGCACGCCGTCATTTGTTTGAAACCTTGCAGCGGGGAACCAGCCTGAGCTCCGCCGAGGACACCCGAGATTTTCTTCGTACGCGTTTGCGTGATCTGCCCAGCGAAGTGTTTGCTTGCCTGTTTCTTGATAGTCGTCACCGGGTGATCGCGTTTGAGGAGTTATTTTTCGGCACCATTAACGGCGCCAGCGTGCACCCGCGAGAGGTGGTGAGGAAGGCCATTAGCCACAATGCCGCCGCAGTGATTTTTGCGCACAACCATCCCTCCGGCATTGCCGAGCCCAGCGAGGCGGACCGGTCCATCACCCGCACACTGGTGGATGCATTATCGCTGGTGGATGTGCGGGTGCTGGACCACCTGGTGGTCGGTGATGGTGAGCCGGTGTCCTTTGCGGAACGTGGATTAATTTAACGATTATTCGGCTTATGTGTTTTCCGTTCGACTTATGGCCTGTTTCAACGCATCCAATGTTTGATCAAGTTCGTCTTTTTCCACAGGTTTTCGTTCCTCTTTTTTGATCTCGTTGGAAATCCAGCGAAAGGCAATCAGGCTAATGTTGTCCGCCTCGGGATAACTGCGAAATTCTGCCTGGTAAGCCAGCCGTTCAACCGCCTTCGGCAGGGTGTTTTCGCTAAGGGTGTCCGCCATCAGCTTTTCATTCAGCGGCCCCCACAAGCCATCGGTAGCTAGCAACAGCATGTCATATTTTTCCAGTTTGACGGGGTCGCTGATGTTGGGAATGGGAGGGTGCTTCTGATAACCCACGCAACGGGTGACCAAATGTCGCTGGGGATGAGTCGCCATTTCAGCTTCACTGAGCTTTCCCTTGCGCCGTAATTCCTCGACTTTTGAATGGTCCACGGTTTTGAGAAAAGGTTTGCCTTTACGAA
>JAADHZ010000124.1 GCA_013151575.1 Gammaproteobacteria bacterium | reverse complement strand
CCTGCCAACGGCGTTGACGCTGCTCTATTTCCTTTCGTTCGTAAAAACTCCAGGGGTTACTGAAATCATCAAGTACCGGTATATCTGTGCCGCGCGCATAAGCCTGGTCGACGTTTTCATCACTGAAAAAAGCAGCCAGGCCATGCTCCCGGGAAGATAATTTTGTTATCAGCGCACGATGTCGTTCACGAGGATAACTTAACAGTCTCTCCGACGTAAAAAACCGGTAATCCCAGTCTTCCTCTTCGTCTGCAATAAACTGTGCTGCCCAGTCCAGGGTCTCTTCCAGAACTGTTCCACCTTGCTGGTGTGAACCGCTAATCACAGCTTCTGTCAAGTTGCTACGAATATACCAATCAATTTTTTTGATTTCACACATGTCACGCAGCAGTGCAATGACTACTGGTGGTTTATTCAGCATCAGGGCTGGCCAGTAACCACCGAGCCAGTCTTGCAAGTCAAAGTCTTCATCCCGGTTCATGCCATGAACAAATGCCACCAACAAACGACCGGCGGACTCACTAGGAATCAGCCCGAGGATCATCACGGCATGCAGACGCAGCCACCAGTACCCCGGGGCTTCAGTTTCTCTTTTATCGTCAGGTTGTGCTATGGGTGCCAGAGAATCCAGCATCTGTTCACCGCGCCGGGCACATTCGTCTATTACATTGCGTGGTACCCGGTCTTCATGCGCTATCATGATGTCGATCAGTTCTGCTGGCGTACAGATAGCCAGTTTTTCATTTTCGATGTCAGGTAATTCAGTCATTGTTTTTCGTCCACCTATTATTGATCAACATTTTAAAAGTTTTCGGCATCGCTATTTTGTTATACCTCAAAAATTAACATTCAATCTGGATGATATTTCAATCGACTGGCAGATGAAAATTCCGCCAATATAATATGGTTGGTGTACTGACCCCGAGTGGAACGGGTTCATCAACGCCTGATCTTTGATACCCTACCACTACAGAAACGGCCCGTAACGGGGCGTCTCAACAACCAAAAGGATACGCAAGGTGGGACAGGCTGATTTTTCATCCTCTTTTTCTTCTCTGAAGTTACAATCCGCGCTGCTCGAAAATCTGGCCACGCTGGGGTATCAGACCATGACGCCGATACAGGCTCGGAGCCTGCCCCCGGTGCTGGCGGGCAAAGATGTCATCGCTCAGGGTAAAACCGGGTCGGGGAAAACCGCCGCGTTCGGCCTGGGCTTGTTGCAAAAACTCGATGTAAAACGCTTCCGCGTGCAATCATTGGTGCTGTGCCCAACCCGGGAACTGGCCGACCAAGTGGCCAGGGAAATCCGCAAGCTGGCCCGGGGTATTCACAACATCAAGGTGCTTACCCTGTGTGGTGGCGCACCGTTTGGTCCGCAGGTTGGCTCGCTGGAGCACGGTGCCCACATTATCGTGGGTACCCCGGGGCGGGTGGAAGACCATCTGGGCAAAGGCACTCTCAGTCTGGATGACGTCAGCACATTGGTGCTGGACGAGGCGGATCGCATGCTCGATATGGGCTTTCAGGACACGCTGGACGCCATCATCGAGCGCGCCCCACCACAGCGCCAAACCCTGTTGTTCAGTGCCACCTTCCCCGAGCAAATACAATCCATCGCTCGGCACATCATGGTTGAACCGGTGGTCGTGCAGGTGGCTGACTCCCACGACAGCACCAGCATTCAACAACATTTTTTCAAGGTCAATGATGACGCTCAGCGCACCACCGCTCTGCGCCTGCTGCTGTTGCACTATTGTCCCGAATCCGCCGTGGTGTTCTGCAACACCAAGCGGGAAACGCAGGAAGTCGCTGACGCGCTGGGTGGTCACGGCTTTAGCGTGCTGGCATTGCACGGGGATCTGGAACAGCGCGACCGCGACCAGACGCTGGTGCGCTTCGCCAACAAAAGTGTGTCTGTATTGGTGGCCACCGACGTGGCGGCCCGGGGCCTGGATATCGACGGTTTGGATGCCGTCATTAACTACCACATCGCTCATGAGTCCGACGCACATACCCATCGCATTGGTCGCACCGGGCGTGCCGGCAACCAGGGCATTGCTTGCACGCTATACAGCGAAAAAGAAAACTATAAACTGGACCGGCTGGAAACAAGCGGCGGGCCCCTAGATAAACGGCCCCTGCCACCCACCAGTCTGTTGGAGCAAGCCGCCTATCGACCGCCCATGGCAACCTTGCTGATCGACGGCGGAAAAAAACAAAAAGTACGGCCGGGTGACATTCTGGGCGCACTCACCGGACAACAAGGCATCAGCGGAAAAGAAGTGGGGAAAATCCAGGTTTTTGACAACCGTGCATACGTGGCCGTCAGTCGTAGCGTCGCAAAACTTGCGCTGAAAAAAATCGGCGAGGGAAAACTGAAAGGGCGGTCGTTTCGAGTCCGGCAGATAGGACACCAGTAATGAACTCGGTGGGTCACGCTATCATTGATATTCGGAGTACACAGTATGGGTAATTCGCTATTCGAGCAATTGAAAAAAAGCGGTCTGGTGGACGAAAAAAAGGCTAAAAAAGCCAAGCACAGCCAATATAAAAACAAGAAACAAAAAAGCAAAAAAGGTGTGCCTGCGCCGGTTGATGAATCCACTCTGCTGGCCCAAAAAGCCCACGCTGAAAAAGTCGAGCGCGACCGGCAACTTAATCGGCGCAAGAAAGAACAGGCTGAACACAAGGCCATCGCCGCCCAGATCAGGCAGCTAATCGAAACCAACCGGGTGGAAAAAGGCAAGGGTGATGTGGTTTATCACTTTACTGACGCCAATGTGGTTAAACGCCTTTATCTTTCCGAGCAGGTACATAAATACCTCGCGTCCGGCCAACTGGCTATTGTTAAACTGGGGGAGAGCTACGAGCTGGTGCCCGCGCCTGTGGCGGAAAAAATCGTACAACGTGATGAACAGTGCGTCATCCGCTGCGAACCATCTGCAGAACCTGAACTTGCCGAGGATGATCCTTACGCCGACTATAAAATTCCAGATGACTTAATGTGGTAACGGCGGGCGTTGGTCCGGGCTTCATTTCGCAGGTTGTTATTCGTTGTTCCAGGCTGTTGAGTTGTGCCGGGTGTAAATCGTGTACCACGAGTGTGGTTGGCCACCTCCGTTGCCGACAAGCCGTTTTTGTTCATTCATCGGTTTTGAATACGTCGGCACAGAATGAGAGAGGGGCGCGCTGACCGGCGAGATAGTCGTCCACGCCGCGCAATACCATGGGGCTGCGTAGCGGGCGTTTGAGCATTTCTTTCCGACTCAGCCAATGGGCCGCGATGATGCCTTCGTCCAGTGCGCGCTCCGGGCTATGGTCATGCACCTGCCCGCAGAAACAAAACCGCAAATAGGTCCTGTCCTTGTGCGGGTGGACCCAGCGATAAATACCGGTGAGGGCTTCCGGGGTAAAGTGCCAGGCCGTTTCTTCCAGGGTTTCGCGCACTACGGCGTCCAGCAGGCTTTCTCCCTGATCAAGGTGTCCGGCGGGCTGGTTTATGACCGCAGTGCCGTTTTGCGTTTCTTCCACCACCAGAAACCGACCGTTGTTTTCCACGATAGCGGCTACGGTGACGCGGGGTGTCCATCTCGTCATGGGAGGCGATTGTAGCCCATTCCTCGGGGATTTTCGTCTCTTGCCACTGGCCGGGGGCAAGGCCGTCCAGTGACCAGGGGCCGATGCTGTAACGTATCAGGCGCAGGGTAGGGTGGCCCACTGCGGCGGTCATGCGTCGCACTTGGCGGTTGCGACCTTCGTGGAGGGTGAGTTCAATCCAGTGAGTGGGTATGTTGACGCGCTGGCGGATGGGGGGTGTCCTGGGCCACACTGGTGGCTCGGTAATGAGGCGGGCCTCGGCCGGGGCGGTCCGGCCGTCTTTTAATTGCACACCGGTGCGCAGGTCGGCGATGGCCTGCGGGCTGGGCTCGCCTTCCACCTGAGCCCAGTAAGTCTTTGGCTGCTTGTGCTGGGGGTGGCTGATGTGGTGTTGTAGGCGACCATTGTCGGTGAGTAGCACCAGACCTTCGCTGTCGCGATCCAGTCGCCCGGCTGGGTAGACAGATGTCAGCGGGACGAAATCCGCCAAGGTTTGGCGGTTTTCATTGTCGGAAAACTGACATAACACATCGAAAGGTTTGTTGAGTCGTAGCAGCATCAAGTTGACATTTGGCTGTGTTTGGCGAAAGGTGTCACAGTATCCACATGGTTTGTGTGTAAAAACCAACGGTTTACATGTGCCGTTGGGTTTCATTTTGACACAAAACGCGGGTCGGGTGGTCCATCACAGTGGGCTGGCGGTCGGGCTGACACAGGGATGGGTAGTGGTTTTGCTGCTTAACTGTCGAAATGGCGGGTTGCCTTTTCCGATACGCAGCGAGCAAATATACCGCGCCGCATGCGGCGAAAATTTATTTACAGAGACTCATTGGTCATGGACGGGGATGGGGGGGGCAGGACAAAATCCAGCAGTTTGCGCGGGCGCTTTTGGGTCGCGGCTGTGCTGTTGCTGGCCTTGGCGCTACCGGCCATTTTTTATACCCAGAATCGAGTGCAGCAGGCCTCGCGAGACAGCTCGCTCCTGGTGCAGGAGCACCGGGATCTGGGCTGGGTGCTTAATTCCCTGAAAGATTCTTTGCAGGTGACAGAGTCTGCCATCTATCAGTATCCCTTGTTACAGAGCGAGCAGGCCTACCGCAATGTGCTGGTGAGGCTGGCCGAGACGCGCCTGCAATCCAAACAAATGGGCGAGCATTACGTGGTGCGACGTTACCCTCAGTTTGGCGATTTCACCGAAAATCTCGATTATGTGCTGGACCGTCTTATCGAAGAAACCGTCCGTTTGCTGAAGGTGTCTTCGGATGTACAGACCCGCTATCCCGCCGCTGCCGTGTTGCTCAACGAGCTACAACCCACCGGGGTGCATTTTATGCATTCGCTGGATCTGGCTATTGCTGAGGCTACCGAGCAGGCGGGCGATTCCGATCAGCAACAAGTGTTGAAATTACTGAAGGATCTGCGTTTCGCCTGGGCTCAGCAAATCGGCTCTGCACGGCTTTTTGTGGCTGATCGCCCGGGGGGATTTGGCAAACCTGAGGTGGGTATGAAACAAGACCTGTCTGAACACGGGCGTTATGCCACTCGGGTCAATGAATTGCTGGCGGAACTCAGTGAATATGATGAGCTGGGCAAGCTGGGTTTTCAGCAGTCTCTTTCTCTGGCCATGATGCGCGAAACTGTGCAACGCTACGATGAGGTTTTCCTGCGCGTTGTGAAGATCCACTCTTCGCCGGACTGGCGTGCTGATATGACCATCCTGCGAGAGGACATCGGGCCGATTCTGGGGCAAAGCTGGGGCATCATCGAGCTGATGCAGGAAGAGTTGGACGCTCATGCCCAGCAGAATGTCATGATGACTCTGGGGGCCGCCGGTACGCTGTCGAACATCATCTGGGGCTTCGCCGCGATCATGGCCGTGCTGCTGTTCAGCGCGTACCTCGTTTTTGAATATGTGTTGCGCCGCCCGATTTTGGAAGTGTCCCGAGCACTTGACGCGGAAGGCCGTGGCGAAATTTACCAGCCAGTGTTGCGCAGTCCCACACAGGAGACGCTGATGCTGGTAGAGGCTTTTCAGCGCATGCAGGGGCAGGTAAATTCCCGCCAGCTGCGCCTGGAATCAATCCTGGACAATGCCGCTGAGGGCATCATCACCATTGATGAGCGGGGCATCGTCGAAATATTCAACAACGCCGCCCAGCAATTGTTTGGTCTCGACGCCAAGCAGGCGGTGGGTTGTTCCATCACGGGATTGGTGCGTTTTCCTGAGGGCGGCGCCTACGAAAATTTTCTGGCGCTGTGTCAGTCGCCACGGCAGGAACGCGGTAAACGGGAAACCACCATTACCACTCAACGGCAGGATGGCACATCCTTCCCCATGGTCATCAAAGTCAATGACCTGGAAATCGAAGGCCGCCGGATGTACATCGCCATTGTCGACGATATCGGCGAGCGTCTGGCGATGATGGAACACCTGCGGGAGATGGCGGAACATGACTCGCTCACGGGGTTGTTCAACCGCCAGTATTTTATGACCGAGCTGTCGCGGGTGGTGGAAAACATCAACCGTGGCAGCCGGCAGGCATTTGCGCTGTTGTACATTGACCTCGACAATTTCAAATTCATCAACGACACCCTCGGCCACATGGCCGGTGACCAACTGCTGGTGGAAGTGACGGAATTGCTTGACCAACGCAACCGCAAGAGTGACTTGTTAGCGCGGCTGGGCGGGGATGAGTTCGCCATTCTGATTTACGATGTGTCCGAAGAACACGTGGTGCAGGCCGCAGAGGCCCAGCGACGGTTGCTGGCGGATTACGTGTTCAAATACGACGGCAAGGTCATGCAGGTGGGTTGCTCCATTGGCGTCGCCTTGTGCGGACATAAATCGACCCAGCGCATTGCCACCAAGGAAGATCTGCTGGTGCAGGCCGACATTGCCTGCCATATCGCCAAGCGCTCGGGACGCAATCGCATCCACGTTTACGAAGCGGACGACGAGCAAAACATGACGATCATGTCCGAAGACATGGGTTGGGCGCGCCGCATCAAAGACGCCATTGAACAGGATCGTTTTGTACTGGCCGCCCAGCCCATCATGGACGTTAAATCCGGCGATGTTTGTCGTTATGAAGTGCTGCTGCGCATGAACGATGAGTTAGGTAATCTGATTATGCCAGCGGGATTTTTGGCTTCCGCCGAGCGTTTCGGGCTCATGCGTTCCGTCGACCGATGGGTGGTCAAGTGGGCCATCGACTACCTGGGCCGACAATTGAAACATAATCCACAGCTGCATTTTTCCATTAATCTGTCCGCAGAATCCATTGGTGATGCCGAGGTGCTGGATCTCATCACCAACGAGTTATTCCGTAATGACGTGCCGCCCACATCAGTCACTTTCGAAGTCACCGAAACGGTGGCCATTGCCAACCTGTCCACCGCCGTCGAATTCCTCAGCCGGTTGCGCAATCTGGGCTGCCAGACAGCGCTGGACGATTTCGGTGTGGGGTATTCATCCTTTGCCTACCTCAAGGACCTGCCGGTGGATTTCGTAAAAATCGACGGCTCTTTCGTGCGCGATATCCACCGTGACAAACTGCAACTGGCCATGGTGCGCTCCATGAACGACATTGCCCATGCTATGAGTAAGCGCACCATTGCGGAATATGTCGACAACGCCGATTGCGCCAGAATACTGGGCGACATGGGGGTCGATTTTATCCAAGGCTATCACTTGGGAGGGCCGCGCCTGCTGGATATGGATATCCTGTTCGAGCCCAAATCCAACGTTATTCGCCTAGCCTGAACGGCCGGAAATCCTGCCCTAATACGGCGAAGTAGCATAGCCCCTCGGCACGACCGGGTGCGATTTGTGCATGTATTCCTCATACCCACCATGAAAAGTACACCATGAAAAAGTCCAGCCGGATGCAGCCCGTAGTAAAAGTGGCCGAAGGCCGCGAGCAGCAAGCCGCCCGCCACTTGGGCGAGTCCCAGGTTGCGCTAACGCAGGCTCAGCAGCGTCTGGACGAACTCAAGGAATATCGCCGCGACTATGAACAGCGTTTTCAGACGTCCGGTGCCCTCGGCATGGGGGCGGCGCAGATGGAAGATTACCGTAAATTCCTGTGCAACCTCGGCCGCGCGATTGAGCAGCAGACACAGACGGTTGCGCAAAGCACCACAATGTTCGAGCAACAACGGCAGCGCTGGTTCGTCACGCGTGGCAAAGCACAGGCGTTGGACAACGTGGTCGCCCGTTATCAAGCCGAGGAGCAACGTGATCTGGACCGGCGCGAGCAGCAGGAACAGGACGAACACGCTATGCGTGGCTATCACGCGCGAGAATAGTCGTCGGGAAGGCTGATGTCGCGGACCCCATGGCACAGTCTGTGCAGTCTCGTTGAACATGTACGTGAAAAATTTGGAATCCCCCCACCCTCATGAATGAAGCCGCGTTGCTGATGCCCGCTGTGGGCGTGATGCCTTCGCCGGATGGCGGGGCAGCGTCGCGTCTGGATTTTGGGCAGAAAGTCTCGGCCAGTGACCGTTTTTCGGGCATGCTGCGAGAGCAACGGTCAGTGGTGGAAAGCAGCGCTGCGGCGAAACCTGCGGGCAACCAGACCGGCCGAAAAGGCGGTGAAACCCCGCCCCCGTCCGGCAATGATTTGCCGGAGCCACCGTCTGCCGCTGCGGCGAATACCAACCCCGGAGGCGCAGCTTCATCGACCACCGGGTCAGAATCTGAAACCCCCGCCACAGAGCCGCCGCTCGCCTCCGACAGCAGCGACGTGGACTCCCAAGAAGCAGCGATGGGACTGGTGCCCACTGCTGTGGCTACGGTGGCGCAGCCATTGGGTCTCGGATTACCCATCACCCCAAATAGGCTGAAAACCTCTCGCTCTCAAGCATTGGCCTCCGTGCCCACTCAATCTGGCGACGCGGCTCGGCTTTCCCGGGTTGGTTTGCCTGGGGGGGCAAGCCAGAGGCTGATCGGTGTTGCTGACGGTTCCGTCAGCAGTGCAACGACGCTTACCGGCGGCGAACGGGCGGATTCCCTGTCACCCGTCGCCGCTAACCTGGCCTCCCTTCAGGGCAGCGCGCCCGGTAGCGAAACCGTGTCAGCGGGCATCCGCCCGTTATCGGCAGGTGCCCGGTTGGCGCTGGCCCGCACCGGCCTGTTTACGGCGGAGGGCGCGGCGAATCGAACCCGCGAAGGTGAGGCCCTGTCCATCAATGGCGCTACGGGGCGCCCGCCCGTCGGGCCACTGTTGATGGACCTGGGACCGCCACCCACGATGCCGACAGCGCAGCCCGGCTCTCCGCAAGGTGTATTACAGCAGGGCATTGGCAACTCATTGTTCAAATTGTCGGATTCCACCGACTTCACGGGGCTGACTGCTACCAGCCGTGAATTTTCCACCAACGGTGACTTCGGCCCGGTTGTGCCGAGTAGCCTGACGACGACTGCGTCACCTCGACTGGCGGGTGTGCCCGTGCTTAATGTGGCCACATTTGCGGGGCAGCCCGGTTGGTCCAATGAGCTGGGGCAGCGGGTGAGCTGGATGGTAGGTAATCAACTGCGCGAGGCGCAGTTGCAGTTGCATCCTCGCAGCCTGGGTCCGGTGGAAGTGCGCATTGCCTTTGGAGCCGAGCAGCAGCTCAGTGTCAATTTCAGCGCCACCAATGCCGTGGCCCGTGAGGCCCTGGAGGCAGCGTTGCCTCGATTGCGGGAAATGTTTGATCAACAGGGGCTGAATCTCGGCCAGGCCGACGTGTCTCGTGAGTCCTTCGCAGAGCAGCGACGCCGTCGCGAGCAGGACGATTCGCTGGCTGCCGCTAGCGGAGGGAGGGCTGAATCGCTGGTCGATGGCTCCCTGGCACCGCATTCGGCGGACTTGGTGGTCAATATAGCCGAAGGTCTTTTGGACGCCTACGCCTGAGAGGATCGATATGTGCCATACCGCCATATTCTGGGAATAAAACCCTTCGAAAATGAGTCATCCTATTGGAATCAATAGGTTTTTAGTAAAAAGGGGTCATATAAAACAATCAACATTGTTATCCCCCAAAGTGCCTTATTTTCCCCTCCGCTCTTGGAAGGCATGACGTGCCGCACCTGCTCATATGTGGAAAAATACCACGATAAGTGATTGATTGTTTTGCTGATTTATTGAGCTATTCGGGAGAGTTTGGGGCGACTAATGGATGTAAGTCGCGGGACTTTGGTCGAAGTTTTACCCCAGTTTAGGGTCCATTAAACGTTGAACTAAACTGCTTCGCGGCAGCAAGTTGATTAACCTGCACGTCAAACACCTGGACCACGCGCGACAACTGATCCGGATCGAAGCCAAACGGCGTGCCGGTACATCAGCTTCAGCGTCTGCTGGGCCACACCGATGTCAGAACCACGATGCGTTATGTGCACTGGATACCTCGTCATGACCCGAACGTGGGCACCGATTTATTGGCTTCCCGCAGCACCGACCTGGTCGGAGAGCAGGCCCATGAATAAACAACCCACCCTGCAAGGCATCCTGTTGCAGTTTGTGGACCACTACGCCTAACAGCGCAGTATCAGCCCCGCCCGGTACAAAGTCATCCGGCATCTAATCGCCTGCCGCACCCCGCCCCAAGGAGATTTAAAACCCCCTATGAGGTTTTTGAAGAGCTAACGAGTATTAACGAAAAAACACTAACCGGTTATGCACTTATGACTTGAATTCAGGCGAGTTAACTTGACCAGGGACAAGCCTATTCGCTGCCGACCAGACGCTTGACCCTATGAGTCGTTTTTTTACCGGTTCTCTTACTCATGCTTGGAATGCGGTGCTGCGAAATGGGGTTGGTGATGGGCTCAAATTACGAGTAAGGTGAGTCGTGATTTTTTGGATTTGTCTCCTGGATGATGATGTTTTTGCCGAGAAACCATCGCGAGCGGTCAGATAAATAACTAAAATATGGGCCGATGATTCATGGCCGGGGTAAGGGACTTTTCGTCATGAGAAAATGCATGACCCGTTGGATGAGTTGTGGATCAAACGAGGTTACCCGGCAACGTATGCGGGCTTGGTTTGCCCATACCCCGGGGCGCTGGTTTCAGGCCGAGCAGCGTGCGCAACTGGCCAAGGCCCTACCTAATTTGTTCGGTTACCATCTGCTGCAAGTGGGTGACTGGTACTCGCGGGAATGCCTAACCAGCAGCCGCATTCCCCATTGCATGCTGCTGGACAGCTCCCTGCAAGATGCAGCTCCGGCCAGAGAGCGCCCTCGGCAGGGGCTGCGCGGAATGCCCGAATGCCTGCCCATTGCATCGGATTGTCTGGATGTCGTGCTGCTGCCCCACGCCCTTGAGTTCGCAGAGAACCCGCATCAGGTTTTACGCGAGGTGGATCGTGTGCTGATTTCCGAGGGGCATGTGGTGGTGCTTGGGTTTAATCCGTGGAGCCCGTGGCTGCTGTGGCGACTGGCGCTGGGCTGGCGGGGGCGGCCTCCTTGGTGTGGACGATTTATTTCCCTAGCTCGGCTGAAGGATTGGTTAAAATTGCTGGGTTTCGATATTGTGACTTGCAAGCGCTATTTTTACCGCCCACCTTTGGCCCACCGTGGCATGATGCGGCGATTGCGGTTTCTGGATCGCATCGGCAAGCGTTGGCTGCCATTTTTCGGGGCGGGTTACATTGTGGTGGCGCGCAAGCGGGTGGCCACCCTGACACCATTAAAGACACGCTGGCATCCTGCGCGCAGCCGAATGCCGACACCGGGGCTAGCGGGTAACTCACGGACCCTGGAAAGGGTAGGCCTTTGCACGAAACACATAAAAACCAAGCTGGATAATGTGAGATGACAGCCTATTTTAAGGCTGTAACTCATTTTGTGTCACTGCCTGAGTTAAGTTTAATAGGTTATCAATCAAGCGGTCTTCAAATTCAGCCATAAAATGGTTGAGGGCGATTTCCCAATAAAAAAGAGCCCCACGGGGGCTGACATCCGCTGCCGAGCTATCTTCGGATGGTGACCCGGCTGCACGTATCAAAAATGAAAATCACATCAAATCGGCTATTTCAGCCGTAAGGCGGCACCTCAAAAATCCATCAGAAGATTCAATGAAAGAGACCAAAAAATAATCCTCAGATGGATCCTTTCCAGGCCCGGTACGCCCTTCCGGACGACCCGCCTCCCACGTTGGTTCCATGGTCTGTGTGATGCCCGTCACAGTATGAAAATGTTCAGGAATTTACACTCGTCCTCCGAAAGCATCCGCTTAAATATTAGGCCACATCTGCCGCTATATTCCGGTGTGACGTCGTTTCCCCTGATGTCCGCATAACCTTATTCTGGACCGCCATGAGCGCAGCTAAATCACTGCTGGATCATAAGCTGTTAAAGACCTTGTCACCGTTGTGTGACTTGTCACCTGACATGCTGGCCGAGCTGAGCGCCAAGAGCCGGGTGGAGCAGGTAGTGTCCGGTGCCACCATATTTCGCACCGGTGAACGAGATCATCGCACCCTTTATCTCATCTCCGGCAAACTAGACCTGACCGACGCCTCCGGCCGCAGCACGCGCCTGCTCGCTAATAGCAAGGCTGCTCGCCAACCCTTGGACCCGGAAAAACCCCACACCATCACAGCCGTGGCCAAAACCTCTGTTGCCCTGCTAAATGTTGATACGGGCTTGCTGGAAATGTTACTGAACTGGGGCCGCGGGCAGTCATATGACGTCAGCAGCATCACCCAGGAGGAGGAAGAAGAAACCGACTGGATGAGCCGTTTCTTGCAATCCAAGGTATTTCTGAAGCTGCATGCGGAAAACATCCAGGCCATGATGATGCGCATGGAGGATATCCCGGTGCAGGCAGGCGAGGAAATCATCCGCCAGGGCGATACTGACGACAACTATTACATCATCGCCAAAGGACGAGCCAAAGTTGCACGCAAAGTCACAGCAGGTGCGCCGTTGATGAAACTGGCGATTCTTTCTGCTGGCACCGGTTTTGGCGAAGAGGCGCTTATCAGCGACGGCAAACGCAATGCCTCGGTGACCATGATAGAAGGCGGCCGTCTGATGCGGTTGTCAAAAAAGGACTTCATCGAGCTATTAGTGACACCGGTATTGCAGTATGTCACTCATGAAAACGCCCGCTCGATGGGGGAAGACTGCGACTGGCTGGATGTCCGAAAACTAGGCGAATATTCGCAGGGTAGCCTGCCGGAGGCGCGAAACGTCCCGTTGGCAGAACTGCGCCTTGGTCTGCGAAAACTCAACAAACTCCGAAAATTCATTGTTTTCAGTGACGACGATAACCTCTCTGCTGCCGCCGCATTCCTGCTCAACCAGCATGGGCTGGACGCCTATGTATTGAGCAACGGGCTTGAACACCTGCAAAAGCAGGGACGAGCTACCGCAAAAGCCAAACCTGCACCTACAGTACCACCGGTACTAGAAAAAGCGGTGGAACCACAGGTGCCGGAGGTCAAATCGACACAGGTCGCCGCTCCTGCTCCTCCCGGCGTAGACGGCCGTGTTGAGAACCTGATGCTCAAAGCTAAGCAACGGGTTAAGCAAGAAATGGATCGCGCCGTCGCTGCAGAAGAGGCGCGCAAGCAGGCACAGGAGGAAGTCGCACGGCTCAGGGCCGAGACCGAAGCGGCCCGCTTGCGCGCGGAGCAGGAGATGCGTGAAGCCGCCAAAAATGCACGCAGCGAAGCAGAGCACGTCGCCGCCGAACAGCGGGCGCAGGAAATGGCCAGAGAGCAGGCCGAGCGGGAAGCCGTCGTGCAACGGGTGGAGGCCGAATCCGCACGCGCCAAGTTGGCGGAAATCGCCCAGCACGAAGCCGAAGAACGTATCGAACACATCAAGCAGGAATCGGCCCAGGCTCGCCGGGAAATGGAAGAGCAGACTCGACGTAACGCCGACCGCATTAGAAAAGATTCTGAAGAGGAAATCATTCGCCTTAAAACCGAAGCTGAAATGGTCCGCCAGCGTGCCAAGCAGCAGGCCCAGGTGGCTGCGGACCAGGCACGGTCCGAGGCCGATCGCGAGCTAGCCCGTCAGCGCGCCGAGGCTGGCAATCAGCACCAGCAGGAGGTGGAAGTCGCCTTGCACAAGGCTGAAATAGAAGCCCGGCGGGCGCAGCAGGCGGAGGCCGCACGACAACAAGCCGAAGATGAAGCCGAACGTATGCGCGTTAAGGCGGAGGACACCCAGCGGGAAATGGAAGAGCAGGCCCGCCTGGCCGCTGATCAGGCGCGCTCGGAAGCGGAACGAGAAGCCGCGCGGCAACGAGCGGAAGATCTGGCCGTGCAACAGGAAAACCTGGAAGAAGCTCTGGGCAAAGTGGAAGTTGAATCCGCCCGCGCTCAGGACGCTGAAAAAGAAGTGAACCGCCTCAAAGCCATGGCTGAAGAGGCCAGAAAACAGGCCGAGGAGCAGGCCCGCATGGCGGCGGACGCAGCGCGTTCCGAGGTGGAACGTGAAATGGCCGCGCTTCGCGCCGAAGAAATGGTTCGCCAGCAGGCTGAACGCGAAGAAATGGCTGTCCGAGCTGAAGATGAGGCCCACCGCGCCCGTGCGGCCGAAGCAGCCCGTCAGCAGGCGGAGGCGGAGATCCAACGCCTGAAAGTCGATGCCGAAGTCGCGCGTATGCAATTGGAAGAACAGGCGCAAAGGGTGGCTGACGCCGCCCGTTCCGACGCCGAACGTGAGGCGTTACGAGCCCAGGCCGCCGAAGAGGCACGACTGCTGGCTGAATCACAGCTAGAGCGGGTTGAGCTCGAAGCGGAGCAAATGCGTCTCGAATCCGAGGCGCAGGCGCGTCTGGCGGCGGACCATGCCCGCTCCGAAGCGGAGCGTGAGGCGGCAGCCTTGCGTGCGGTGGAACTGACCGAGCAACACCGGCAGCTGGAGGAAATCGCCCGACGGGCTGAGGAAGAGGCGGCTCGTGCGCGTTTGGCGGACGAAGCCCGCCAGCGGGCCGAACAGGAAATTGCGCGTCAGCAAAAAGAGACGGCGGCTGCCGCAAAACGGGCCGAAGTAGAGGCCGACCGCGCCAAAGCCGCAGAGGCCGCGCGCATCCGCATGGAAACGGAAATGGCGGACCTGCGTGCAGAAGCAAAAGCGGCGCGGGCTCAGGTGGAAAAACAGGCGCGCTTATTTGCGGCGGCCCAGCACCTGGAGACCGAGGAAACCGGTGCGGGTTCTGCGTCTACCGAGCAGCCTGCGGATGCAGAAGGTCAGCGTGCAAAAGAGGAGGAGGCTGAATATCGAATCCGGGAGGCGGATGATTTTGTTCGCAGGACCACCGAAGAGGCTGAGCGTGCCCGGCAAGAGGCCGAGAACATGCAGCGAAAATCTGAGGAGCAAATTCGGCGTCTCAAAGTCGAGGCAGAAGCGGCGCGTATGAACGCGGAACTTGAGGTTAAGCGTTCCATTGTGGTCTCCCAGCGTGAAGTGGATCAAAAGCTCGCCAAGCAGCGGGCTCTCGCCAAGGGGCGAAAAGCGGCCATGTTACAGCAGCGCAAAAAAATGGTGGCGCAAAAATCACAGCGTGCCCGTGAGGCTCGTGAGGCGGCATTGAGTACTTTCGGGAGGGAGTTTAGCGATCTGGAAGCGTTTTTGACCCCGGACGATGAGCCGGATGCGTTGGCCCAGAGTGAACATATCGTGGTAAATCAGGCTGAAATTGCGGCCCGGGCCAAGGAGCGTGAAAATCTTATCGATCCCACTGAAGAGGTGATAGTGGAGGTGCCGACGAGGAAACGTCAGTGGGTTTCCGATGATTTCATCTGGGAAGCGACGCTGGGGTATCAAGGCGACCCCGATCCGGAGGGCAGTCCTACTAATTCAGTGGGTCTGCCCGATATGGACGAACCTGAGCGTGCCCGGCACGAGCCGCCTGCCCAGCGGCAGGTTCATCCCGCAGAGTCCGTCGAAAAAAATTCCCGGGTCCCGAAATTTCAGACTTCTGAAATTGACCGCCGCATCCGCCCCCAGAGCGCAACCCCCACCGGACGTCCTCGGCGTCGTCACAAGGGCCTGTGGTTAGTGATGCCAGTGTTGGTCGTGGGGGTAACTGCAGCAGTCTGGTATTTTACTGCAGATGAATTGGCCCCGGTGCAGCTGAAACAAGTCGTCAATCGGGGGGCGACCTCGCTGGATCAACTCAAGACCAAGGTGGAAGAAAGCCTGAAAAATACGGATCCGGAGCCGTCATCCGGGACGCCAACGGCCAAAGTCCTGTCAGACAATGAAAAAGAGGCCATGGCTCGTTTACGCGAGCGGCTGGATCGAATGAAGGCAGAAACCCGTCAGGCGGTAGAGGAGGCGGTGAAAGTTGAGGCAGAAGCACCGGAAGCTAGGGTTGTGGCGGTCCCAGCCGCTGTTGAGGGTATTGTTGAAACGCCGAAGGCCATTGAATCCGTTACTATTGACGAGATAGTGGAGGCTGCGGACCAGGTTTTGACTGCGCAGCAAAGGACGGTGGTCGCGCCGGTTGCCGATTCCATTGACTCCTTGCCAGTGTTGAATGGAACGAAAGATAAAAAGGTATTAGAGAACCGTGCCCCACAGACCGAGGTACAAACGGATACGTCGACCTTTACCGGGCTGGGTATTTCGGGTGGCGCGCCCCCCTCTGAGCTGGGCGGTGGGGAAACGAGCGATGATGAACTTTTTTAGGGCTGGGTAACGCGACTCAATTGCTTGCCTCTGCGGGAAATGCAGCTTCCACATATTCAAAAATACTGGCCTTCACCGGCCAGTTATTTTGGTCGGTCACCACGACTGTCCATTTCCCCAGCCATTCCGGCAGCAGGTTTTTGCTGGAGTACACTCGCCAGCGCGGCCCGGCTCCTACCTTGAATTTGACCTCGGCCATCACTTCACCCTGATATTCCCAGCGGTGGGTGACGATTTGACCCTCCAGCCCGCGCAAGTCGGTGAAAAAATAAATTCGGTTCAGTGAATTGGGGATCTGGCTCAAGCTATCTACAGGTTCGCGGTCCACTATTTTTGACGTGAATACCGCACGTGCGACGCGGCCGATTTGGTTTTGCTGTGCCGGGGAGGTAGTTTGCGTTGATGGGGCCACAGACGCAAATTCTTCCGCCATGATATTCAGCGGCATACCTAACACTAAAAAGATTATCAAAAAACAGCCCAGTGATGGGCGAGGGAGGTGTACTGAGGTCATGTGTACTATTCCTTGTTGCCGGATCAGAGTTGCCGGATTAAAAGTCCTTCGTCGTTTGCCGCGCGTCTTCAACCGGAAGAGCGAGGGCAGAGTGTAGCAAAGAAAGCCCGATTCCGGGTTCAATCGTTGTAAATCATCGACAGCCAAAAGTTATATCGCGAGGAATGAGCGGCGTCGTTTTTGGTTGTTTGGGTGTATTTGTCTTACTGTTAGCTGATCGATTCCGATTCCTCATTGCTTATTTAACTGGTTTCATCGACGCTTTGCTTCCGGGAATGTGTTTTTCGCCCCAGATCACTATGGCCTTCAAAATTGATCCTAAATCTTTACCTTTTGTCGTAAGAGTATACTCATAACGAATAGGATGTGTTTGGTAGGGTTTTTTTTTGGCAATGTCATGCGCTACTAACCGTTTCAGCCGATCCGCCAGAATATTGGTTGGAATTATTTCAGGCGATTTCTGAAAATCACTATAGATTTTTTTGCCAGCAAACAAGTCTCGAACAACCAAGAGTGTCCACTTATCTCCCAAAATATCAAGTGTGCAAGCTACCGGGCAAGAGGAACGTTGGAAATCACAATGGCTATTTTGTTGTTGTTTCATGAAGAAAAATTAACATGAAGCCTTGTTGCTTGCAATTAGAAAGTTAATGCCCTACTCTTTTGTAACTTTCGAATTAAAAGTAACTAAGCGGGAAGATGTCATCATGAATCCAAAAGCCTCCAGATTACTGACCTTGATGTTTTTTTCTGTCAGCTCACTGCTGTTGCAAGCATGCTCTACTGTTGATCACAGTGCTTTTTTCAAGGCCTACGAAGAGGCCTATAAAAAAAAGGTGGATTACAAAGTTCATTATGTACTGCAAGACGGCTTAAAGATCCATGTCCGTGAATACGGGATAAAAAGCACTGAACCAACACTCGTAATGATGCACGGGTTTCCTGACAGTATGCACTTGTATGACCGATTGATTCCGGCTCTTGCTAGTAGTAGGCATATCATCGCCTTTGATTTTATTGGGTGGGGGGATTCTGACAAACCGGAACATCATCGTTACGATGTTGCCAGCTTGCGCCAAAATCTTGAGGCGGTCGTTAGGTATTTCGGGTTGAAGCAGGTTGTGTTAGTTGTTCATGATGCTTCGGGGCAGCCGGGAATCGACTGGGCATTGGATAATCCAGAAAAAATATCAGGTCTAGTGTTACTCAATACCTACTATGGTCCCATGCCAACGTTAAAAGCTCCGGAGGCCATTGCGCGTTTTTCTACGCCAGGTGTTTACCGAGATATATCCGTTTGGGCAACGCGGAATTTCAACTCCCTATGGATTAATGGGTATAACGAGCAATTGGCAAAGTTCATCAGCACTGAAGAGCTACGGGAACTGTTTCAAAAAGTGCTAGGGCATCAGTCGTTGCAGATTCGCCCTGCATTTTATGGCTTAAACCGGGTGCTACATGAAGAAATAGAGAAACGTAGTGATAAAACTGCACAGCTAAAAACATTCCAGCCACCGACAATAATTATCTTCGGAAACGAAGATCCTTATCTCAATTCAGGTGTTGCAAAGGGGCTGCACAAACTTTTTCCTAATTCAGAATTGCACCTGATTGACAGTGCGGGGCATTTTGTCCAGATAGATAAACCGGAACAAGTGGCGGCCTTACTGCGCGATTTTCCACCATCACAAACGAAACAATCCAGCCAAAAATCTGGAATCCAAAATAAAACTGACTAAAAAATGAATTGTTTTGATAAGGGGTGGGGCCAATTGTATTTAACTTGCCACTGCCGAGGCGTTTTACCGCCATAGGCATAACCTGATACTGGTCGCCCGAGGGAAGGCAGAGCTAGAACCGTTGATCAAACTTTTGGTCAGTGTAGTGCGACAGGCGGACCTTCCATTTTGGACCGGTTAGGGTTAGTGAAAGCACCCTTCCAGCGGGCGATACTCACGGCATCGCCCGCGTTGCTGTACATGATGATACCCCGCGCATTATTTACACCATTTACTGCGCAGCTTCAGGGCCGCGGCGAGGCGTTTTTTGATCTCGGTGTCATCGAGATATCGTCGTTCACCCTGTTCGGTTACGTCAAAGCGTCGGCCCCCCATTTCCAGTGATGCCACCCGCTTGCGAGCGTTGGAGCAGTTTGTTCTGAGGCGTTTCGCCTCTTTTTTAGATTTGGCTTTGGTCTCGGCCTTGGCGGTGCGTTCGGCAGCGATGGCGTTCAGCAGTTTATTAGTGGCCTCCTTACGGCTATTGGAAGTGGCCGCTGGAGCCGAACGGCTGGACGAGCTGGGGATATTCATTTGGGTGGAACGATTGCTGGGCCGTTGCTGGCTGTAGTGGGTATTGCCTTGTTCGTCCACCCATTTGTAGATTTTGCCTGCAAAGGTGAAAATGGGTAGGCACAACAGGAAAACAGTTGTCAACGCCATCAGTTTTTTCATGTTAAACCTTTTATTTGTGCATGTTGAAGTTGGTGTCAGGGGTGACGCAACGAATAGCATAGCCTTGTATCATTAACCTGTAAATTATCGGTGTCCGGCCCCAGCGCACAAATATTTCTCCACCAAATAAATGCTTGGCGACCTTACTCAGAACCCTGGTACGGAAAATCTGCGGATTTCTGTGTAGTGGGCAACAGTCGAGGCTTGTGGACATTCTAGCAAGGAAGTGATGAAATTTGACGTGGCTGGATCTGAAACGAGTACTGGAGGGTTTTGTGTTTCCGACACCCGCCCAGCCGATGCACTAGATAATGAATTGGGGTTTGCGTGAACACGGGTCTTAG
>JAADHZ010000139.1 GCA_013151575.1 Gammaproteobacteria bacterium | reverse complement strand
CATAGCAGACACGTGGGTACGTCGGCGGAAGAGTTGGCGGGCATCGCCCAACGAAGCCGTAATGGTATGGAACGGCAACGCGTGGACACCGACCAGATGACCGCCGCCAGTAATGAAATGGCCGCCACCGTGGCGGAGGTAGCACGAAATGCCGAGCAGGCTTCCGAAGCGGCAAACACTGCCAACACTGCCGCAAGCAATGGCAACCATGTGGTGGATGAAACCATTGCCATCATCAACCGCCTGGCCAGCGACGTGGACCAGGGTGCAGAGGCGGTCAACCAATTGCGAGAGGACAGCGAAAACGTCGGCACCGTGTTGGACGTGATTCGTGGCATTGCCGAGCAAACCAATTTATTGGCTCTCAACGCTGCTATCGAGGCGGCCCGTGCCGGCGAGCAGGGCCGTGGTTTTGCCGTGGTCGCAGACGAGGTGCGCACCCTGGCCAGTCGCACCCAGGCGTCCACCCAGGAAATTCAGTCCATGATTGAAAATTTGCAGGCCAGCGCCGGGCAGGCGGCAGACATCATGGGCCGTGGCCGGGCCACCTCCGAGCAGGGCGTGGCCAAGGCCGCCGATGCTGGCGAAGCACTACGGGAAATAACTGAAGCAGTGACCGTCATCAACCAAATGAACGCCCAGATCGCCAGCGCCGCCGAACAACAAAGCGCAGTAGCCAAGGATATGGACAAAAACATTACCAGCATCAGCCGCGTCACCGAAGAAAATACCGAAAACAGCAACCAGCTCGCCAGCGCCGGCGCTTCATTAAACCAAGTCGCCACACTGATGCAACGTTTGGTAGGGCAATTCAAGGTGTAGATGCCCGTGAAGAAGGCATTAATGACTTTGGAGTGAGGGGATTTTTTTTGGAATGATCATCATGTTTTCCCCGCAGTTCATCGAAACGGCCATAGTCGAAGAGTTGATGCATGCGGAGTCTGTTTTTTATCAGGGGGCAGCGTTACCCATCGACGCTGCCCGTTGAGCATCATGCGCACTTACGAATGGACAGCATGGGCCACGGCGGTGGTTTTTATCCTAAACAGGCTCTAACATAGCGCGCCCCGCCTGCCGAGAATTTACGCCCGTGTTTCAATTTGCCGCCCTGCCGCCTTTGTCCCTGTACGTTCACCTGCCGTGGTGTGTGCGTAAATGTCCGTATTGTGATTTCAATTCACATGCGGTGAAAAATACCGTGCCCGAAGCCGCCTATGTTGATGCCGTGCTGCGGGACCTCGAACACGACCTGCCGCGCATCTGGGGGCGACGGGTCATGAGTGTGTTTATCGGTGGCGGCACCCCCAGCCTGTTTTCGCCTGAGGCGCTGGATCAACTGCTGTCCGGCCTGCGTGCGCGCTTGAGCATTCATGCCGATGCCGAGATCACTCTCGAAGCCAACCCTGGCACTGCCGAGCAGGAAAAATTTTGTGAATACCGGGCGCTGGGCATCAATCGCCTGTCCATCGGGGTGCAGAGTTTTCACGACAACGCCCTGCAAGCCCTTGGCCGCATTCACGGTCGTGGCGAAGCCATTCGCGCCGCAGAAATAGCCCACGCTGCCGGTTTCGACAATTTTAATCTTGACCTGATGTTTGCCCTGCCGAATCAGACGCCAACACAGGCTGCTGATGACGTGGCTATTGCCATCGACCTGGAACCAACACATATTTCTTATTATCAGCTCACTGTTGAACCCAACACCCCATTTTATGGACAGCCTCCGGTCTTACCCAACAATGATCTGGCTTGGCAGATGCAGCAAACGGGACAACAGCAACTGGCTGAAGCAGGTTATGCACAATATGAGGTGTCGGCCTACGCCAAAGCAAAATACCAGTGCGCACACAACGTCAACTATTGGCAGTTCGGGGACTATTTAGGGTTGGGTGCTGGTGCGCACGCCAAAATCACCGATGCCTCGCAACAGACCATCACCCGCCTCGCCAAACAGCGTCAGCCGCAAGCCTTCATGGACACCGCGGGCACTGCACAGGGCATCCAAAGTGAACGCGTGCTGACTCGCAAGGACATAGGCCTGGAATTCATGATGAACGCATTACGTTTAAACGCAGGTTTTGAGTCTGCGTTGTTCCCGGCTCATACTGGCCAGCAGCTTTCATTGATCAACAAACCTTTGTGCATCGCTGAAGAAACTGGCCTGCTTGAGCGAACGGTAAAACAGATACGGCCCACGGAAAAAGGTCATCGATTCCTCGATGACCTGCTAATGTTATTTGTCGAAAATTGATAATTTCACACATGGAAGCTAAAAAACACCCCGGTTAACATTGAGTCATGCTGATGTTTCATACAGCCATTAAAACTGTATTGACATGCCGTATATTTTTCATTGTAGGATGTTTGTGCCTTCACCGCTCCGTCACAGTCCGACTCGTGTATAGGCTCTGTATTTTCTCCAGCAAAAATGAGTTATTCGTTCCTGATGAGGTCTACACTGGTGGTTATGAGTGACATGCTGACCATCGGAAAACTGGCCGCCGCCGCGAATGTGAACGTGGAGACCATTCGTTTTTATCAGCGACAGGGTTTGCTGCCGGAGCCTCCTCGGCCGCCGGGCAGTATCCGCCGTTATTCGCGATCGTTGATTGAGCGTATTGAATTCATTAAACGCGCCAAGCAGGTAGGTTTTACGCTGAAAGAAATTGCTGGGCTGCTGACTCTGGGTGACGGACATTGCAAGCAGGTGCAGCAGTTAGCGGAAGTGAAACTGGAAAAAATTGAAACCAAGCTGAAAGACCTTTCGTTAATGCGCGATGCCTTGTCAGAATTGTTGGTTCAATGCCGGGAACAAGGTGACTCAGCCCATTGCTCGTTGGTGGAACGGCTGGCAGAAGGGGCGTCGGTGGGCGTGCTGTCCCGGAATTAGCCGCCCTCCTTTTAAGAGATGAAAATTATTCCCAAACTCGGCAGGTCTTGAATTCCAGTTTCGCGTTGCTGTCTCGGTAGGTTTGACCAGTGTACTTAAGGAGTGCAAACCTGAAATAGCACTGTTTCACGTCAAGCAACTGATGGGCGATAGCGTGGCTCACGGCGCTAGGCCATTACCGCAAACGGGACAGTGGGGGTCGCGGGGCAAACGCATGGAGCGGAACTCCAGGCTGGCGGCATCCAGCACCAGCAGGCGGCCAGCCAGGGTGGTGCCCAGCCCGCTCAGCACCTTGATGGCTTCGGTGGCCTGGATGCTGCCGATGATGCCCACCACCGGCGCCAGCACGCCGGTCGCGCTACAGCCAGCCCAGCTGCCAGCGCTTTCTTCTTCCGGCTGATCGTCATAAAGGCAGCGGTAGCAGGGGCTGTCATCGTCCTGATTGGGGAACACCGATACCTGGCCTTCGAGGCGAACCGCAGCCCCGGATACCAACGGGGTGCGCGTTTGCACGCAGGCGTGGTTGATGTCGAAGCGGGTAGTGAAATTGTCGCTGGCATCCAGCACCACATCAGCCCGGTCAACGGCCTCCAACAGGGCGAGTCCGTCGAGTTTGTGATTGATGGTGTGCAGCTCAATATCCGGGTTCAGCGCCCGCAGGCTGTCGGCGGCGGATTCCACCTTCGGGCGGCCAATATCCGCCTGGCCGTGCAAAATTTGCCGTTGCAGGTTGCTCAGGTCCACCGTATCAAAATCCGCCAGCGTCAGCCGACCAACCCCGGCGGCAGCCAGATACAGGGCCACCGGCGAACCCAACCCTCCCATGCCGATGATCAGCGCATGGCTTTGCAACAGGCATTGCTGACCTTCCACGTCCAGCTGGGGAAGCATGATTTGTCGGCTGTAACGCAGGAGTTGCTGATCATTCATGGGCTGTTGGCCACGCCGGACGGGACGGGCTTGTTGGTTGCTCGGCTGGTGTGTGCAGGGGG
>JAADHZ010000157.1 GCA_013151575.1 Gammaproteobacteria bacterium | reverse complement strand
CATTTGCGCCGGCGCTGTAGTTTTGGCTAATGTCCGCGGCGCTCAGGGCGCGATCAAAAATCGCCACCAGGTGCAGCTCGCCCCGCCATGGGCGGTCACCGGTCAGTTCGTTGGCCAGGGCGAGGCGATAACCACCATCCCAGTTGCTCAGGTTGCCGCTGATGGTGGTCCCGGCCTGCTCGGTACCGTTGATGTAGATCATGGCCACGCCTGCAGCATCGCGGGTGTACACCACGTGGGTCAGCGCAGTGGTGACAAGCCCGGCAGTACCGGTGGAAGGCGTGCCGTTGTTGCTGGTGGCGGTGCTGCGCAGACGCACGTCGAAGGCGGATTGCTGCTGGCCGAGGGTGAAATTGCGGGCGTAGAGATCCTGCGACAGGCTGACGATGCGGGCCGGGCCGCTTTGAGTGGTGTTGGCCGGGATCAACCAGGCTTCGATGGTCAGTGCGTTGCTAGTCTGAACGGCGTTGATGACTTCATTCGCTGAGCCCGCGCTGGCGATGACGGCGCTGCTGTTAATGGACAAGCCGCCCGGCACCCAGGAAACCGCCGCCGGTGTGGCGATGGTGAGATTCAGCGGTGTCCCCGTGCCGCTGACATCGGTCACCGTGCTGCCGCTGCCTTCCTCGAAGGTGTACAGCACTTGCTGGCCGGTGGTGATGCGCGCGGCCTGGGCGCCGGGTGTCAGAGCCAGGGAAAAGAGCAGCGCGAAAAAGAGTCGCTGGAAATTTCTGCGTCGTTCACATCGTTCACGTGGTGCGCGCAGTGTGAAACCGAGTATGGTGCGAGGTATGACATCCACTGGTGGTAATGGCCCGCTAGCTATTTTCGAGTGAATTAGCCCGCCGCAAAACCATTTCCGAATATTTCTGTTCATCGCACGCCTCCCTGCGTGTTGTGGGTCTTACACATGCTGTTATGCACCGAGATCCACTGATTTTTCGCGTTTATTTTTGTTCTGATGTTATTTATTTGAAAGCTGCTGGTTTTTCAGCGTCACTAAATTTCACTGCAAGTGGTGATTCTAATGGTAGGGTACCCGAAAATTCAACCGGGTAATATAGGTAATATTCACACTTTTTTTCTACCTCATTAGCACCGCCATGCTGGGGTCGTCCCAGCATGGCGATACGACGTTAACGGGACAGCACTGAAAAAATTGAACCTGGAGTGTACTCCAATGAGTCAATATCCTACGTACGACACGATAAAAGCGCGAATGAGGCACCTGAAACATGCTCAACAAAACATCGAATTGGCCCCTTTTGGGGGCAAGCGCATGGATTGCCCTGCAAAGCGGAACAGCTCTGGCCCATGATCCGATATTTGGCATTGGCCCCCATGTGTTATTCAAAAACGGTACGGAAATCGCCGTGGGAATGGCACAAAACAAGGCCGGTAACGACAAGGAATCCAAGCTGAAACTGAACCTGGCCTATGGCATCACCGGCGACTGGGCAGCGGGTATCAACGTACCCTATGCCTACAAAAAAAACGGCTCGAACACGTCCAACGGTTTTGCCGATATGCAGGCCTTCACCAAATACCGTTTCTGGCGTGAAGATTCGCTGGGCTTGCAGGAATCCGCTGCTGTGCTGCTCGCCATCAATGGGCAAAATGCGGATGAAAATGCGACACCCAGGCTGGGCAACGGTGCGACCGATGCCATCGTTGGTCTGACGTACGGTTATGAAAGTATTAAATGGTACCGCTGGGCCAGTGCACGTTATGTGCTGCCCGGCAAAAATGATGCGGGCTTCCAGTTAGGTAATAAATGGTTGGTGGACGTTGTCGGTGGTTGGCGCCCCAAAACACCGGAATACACCAAACCCGACACTGTGTGGCTACTGGAACTCAACGGTGAATTCATCAACAAGGCGGAACTCAATGGCAGCTCCCGTGCTAACAGTGGCGGCAGCGAGTGGTTTGTCTCTCCCGGCATTTTTTGGACCACCCGCAACTTCGCCATTAAATCCGGCATTCAAATTCCCATCGCCAGCGACCTGAACGGCATCCAGAAAAAATCCGACTATCGTTTCAAAACAACATTTGAGTGGCATCTTTAAAACCAAAATCAAACGTCATTTATGCCTTTGAAAAACAGGAGAACATTAGATGAACCCCACAGCCCTTAAAAACACCGTGTTTAAAAGCACAGGTTTGATTTTTGCTAGCACACTGGCCAGCGCCGTGTTGATGTGGAGCAGCGCCAGTTTTGCTGCCGGTACCGAGTACAACCTGCGGGTGGACGGTCTTGCCTGCCCTTTTTGCGCCTACGGCATCGAGAAAAAATTTCTCAAAACGGATGGCGTGAAAAGCGTGGACGTCGATCTCAAAAATGGCCTGGTGATAGTAAAAACAAAAGAAGGAAAAACTTTCCAGGAAGATACATTGAAAACCATCGTCAACGACGCGGGTTTCACCATGAGGAGTGTGAAGAAAAAAACGAAATAATGTGAAGAGTTCCTGAAGACATCATACGCCATTGCCCAAAAATTCGAATCGCATGTTCTTAATTTACCCAATGAGCAAAACACATGAAATTTCTTAATCGTTTATTAGTGACATTGATTTCTATTGTTGCTCTGCTGATCGTCACTGTTTATATATTTTGGATGCCTTCACCACAGGAACCGGCCTACACTCTGGTTAAGACTTGGGGAAGTAAAGGCAGCGCCCCCGGCCAATTTAATGAACCCACGGGCATTACACTGTCTGACACCGAACTTTTTGTCAGCGACGCGCGCAACACCCGCATCCAAGTTTTTGATCTGAATGGTAACTTCAAACGCCTGTTTGGAAAAAAAGGGGATGCTCCGGGTCAGTTTAATCGCCCCATGAACGTGGTCATAGCAGGAAATGAACTCTACGTTGCCGACTATTTCAATGACCGGATTCAAGTGTATGGGCTGGATGGCAGCTTCAAACGAAATATAGGAAAGTCCGGTTCCGGTGATGGTGAGTTTAATGCCCCCAGCGGCGTGGCTGTGGCGAGTAATGGCGACCTGTTTGTTGCCGATTTTTATAATCAACGCGCGCAGCAATTACATACGGATGGAACCTTTGTCCGCCAGTGGGGAGAAACCGGACAAGTGGGCATACTGGATGGGAAATTTAATTACCCCACAGATGTTGCATTATCGAAAGAAGGCACGCTATTTATTGCCGATGGTTACAATGACCGGATAGTTTCCTTTGGGCCGAACGGAAAACCATCAGCCAAATGGGGCGGTCCTTTTGCGATGAATATTTTTGGCCCGTTCAATGGCTGGTTTGCTACCGTGACCAACGTCAGCGTTGGACCCAGCGGACATGTTTTTGTCGCCGATTTTTACAATGACCGGATACAAAAATTCACACAAGGTGGAAAGTTTCTGAATTCCTTTGGTATCGAAAACACAGGACCGACACATACCGCCATTGCTGCTGTCGAAGCTGACGACGGCAGCGTGTTCGTGGCAGACTATGCCAATCATCAAATACAAAAGTGGCAGCCAGGAAAATAGCCCGAATGTCCGACAGCACTCTTGATATTGAGATATTCTCTGCACCGAGCTGCAATCAATGCAATAAGGCGTTTCAGTTGACGGAGATGGTATTGAAAGAACGGGGCGATATTTCGGCAAACCTGCGCGTGGTGAACGTGGTGGATGAGTTGGATTACGCCGTAAAACTGGGAGTGCGCGCCACTCCAGGTATCGCCATCAATGGGGTGCTAGTGTTTACCGCCCTGCCGAGCAAGGCTACCTTGCATGAAGCCATCACGTTACGTATCACAAAAGGCGAAACGGCACTGCCCGACAAGACACGCCCATGAGCGATTTGCGCATCGGTGACATCAGCAAACGACTCGGGCTCTCCACCGACACCCTGCGTTACTACGAAAAAATTGGCCTGTTGCCCGCAGTCCGCCGCACCGCCTCCGGCATCCGCGTTTATAATGACAAAGACATCTCCCGGCTCAAATTTATTCAGCGCGCACAAAAAATGAACTTCACTCTGGCAGAAATCGCCAGCCTTTTACACATGCGTGAAGATCCCCAACACGCCCGCGCCGAAGTGCGTGAACTTACCCACAAAAAACTGTCGGAGGTTGAATGCTATTTACAAGACCTCACCACCCTGCGCAATGAATTAACTCTGCTCATGAATTTATGCGCCGGTAGCGAAGACGGCTGCCCCATCATCGAAGGTATAGAAAACCCATGAGCCACGATCACCAACACCATGACATCGACACCATGGGCGACCGCCGTCTGCTCATCGCCATTGCATTCAATATGCTGCTGACGCTGGTGCAGGTGGTGGGTGGCATCCTTTCCGGCAGCCTGTCGCTGATTGCCGACGCACTGCATAATTTCAGTGATGCCAGCTCACTGCTCATTGCCTGGGTGGCGCGTAAAATCGGCCGACAACCCGCCGACCATTTCAAAACCTTTGGCTACAAACGCGCCGAGGTGATCGCCGCACTTATCAATCTAGTGACGCTGGTCATTATTGGCCTTTACCTCGTTTACGAAGCCCTATGGCGCGCCTTTGAACCTCAAATAATCGAGGGTTGGATGGTGATCATCGTTGCTGGAATTGCACTGGTGGTGGACGTGGGCACTGCCGTGCTGACCTACCGCATGTCAAAAAACAGCATAAACATGCGGGCCGCTTTTTTGCACAATGTTTCAGATGCACTAGCGTCGGTGGGCGTTATCATCGCCGGCACCCTGATTTTGTTTTATGAGTGGTACTGGACGGACACGCTCATCACCCTGCTGATTGCCGCCTATGTGCTGTATCAAAGCGCCACGTTACTGCCGCAGACCATTCACCTGCTGATGCAAGGCACCCCGGACAATCTGGTTATCGACGATGTAATCCACACCATGGAACAGGTGGAGGGCGTAAACAATGTGCACCATGTGCACATTTGGCAACTCGACGAACATCGTAATGCGCTGGAGGCCCATGTTGTGGTTGCCGACTTGGATCAAATGGAGCCCACCAAATTTGCCATTAAAAGTCTGCTAACTCAGCGCTATTACATAGGCCATTCCACTCTGGAATTCGAGGAAAAACATTGTAATGAATGCCATGAACCCTGTTGATTTTCAGAACCATTAATATCAATATTTTGCTTTGGCAGAAGCCAAGCAACAAAAAATACATGAGTAAAATTGAAGCGCTTTTATCCATGTATCCCCCATCCTTTAGCTTCTGCCATCGCACAGGCCGAGTTCAAAATGCTACAAAAAATGCTACAAATAGCGCAACTGAATATCTTGTAACAAGCCACGAGACGCCTCTTCGATCATATCCAGCACCCGCTCGAAACCCATAGCTCCCCCGTAATATGGATCAGGCACCTCATCGTTTTCCAAGCCGGGGGCATAGCTCAAAAACAAATGGGGAAGCGTCGGTGAACCTGGCGGACACAATTTTTCCAGCCCGGAAAGATTATCCCGATCCATTGCCAGCACATAATCGAACCGCTCAAAATCTTCGGTGCCGACGCGCCGCGCCTTGAGATCATCCAAACGCACACCACGCTTTTCCGCACATCGCTGCGACCGTTGATCCGGCGGCTCACCAGTGTGGTGCGCATGAGTGCCAGCGGAATCCACCCCGATATTCTGCTCCAACCCGGCATCAACAACTAGTTTTGCGAACACTCCCTCCGCGCTGGGCGAACGACAAATATTGCCCATGCACACAAAGAGCACTTTTACGCGTTTTTCTGTGTTCATGAATGATTATTTTCCTTATTTGTTACCACGTTCTCACCTCTCTTGCTTGCTCTATGTTTGCCTGTGTATGCTCACGAAATACACACAACAATGGACATACAAGCCATTTGAGCGTTCCATCAAGCCCCTGAAATGGTTTGGGTAAGGACGAAAGATAAACATCCCCGTCCCGAGGGGCGGAGAATAAAACTCCAAAAAATTCAAATAGATAACCTCAACACCTAAGGAATGAAAATTTTGACCTCAAGCATCTTAAGCCCGATCATCTGAACAAGGTCTGCGCAAAAAATCTGGGCAAAAGTGAATCGTGCGCAAATAACTCCCAATGATATACGATCAAACTAGGACACTACACTCGCTTTTGATAACCTTCACCGGCCCGTCAGTATATTGCCGACGGCAATGCGCCACATTGCACCGTTCGCTACAACAGGATAAAACACGCAATTTCAACACCGGCATCTTTCATGCCGGTGACGGGAAATCAGTTTTGACCGCGAAAAATCGGCGCATCGGCTTTTTCGCTGCTTGTCTTGCTGTGCCCTCGAGCTAGAGCTGAAAACCCCTTGCCTTGCTGCGAAAACCCCGTATGATTCGGGCAATTTTTCGCGCTTGCTTTATAATATTTAACATTATTGGTTGTCATCAAACCATGTGGCGGGTTTCCCGCACAAAATTGTGGCTTATTTACAATCGACGTCCCGCCCGGGTGGTGAAATTGGTAGACACAAGGGACTTAAAATCCCTCGGCTTCACGGCCGTGCCGGTTCGATTCCGGCCCCGGGCACCAATATCGTAGCGAAGGGTGTCAATACTCCATCGGTTAAAGTCAGTAGCTTGCAAGGTGGCAGGAAGTCATTTCTGGGCGAGCCAGCCCAGATTAAAAAATCACAGAGCCTTATATGTTAAAGAGTGCAACATTTCCTGTTTTTCTTTGCGGCCTTTGCGTTCAGGACTCCGGTATTACCACAAAACAATCAATTTCCTCATCTGCGAAGGAAAATATAATCACCTGCACGCGCCTCTTTTATCTGCGCTGACCCGACCCCTCAGTCAACGATAGGCGCTCTGCGGCCATAAAACGCGTATAATCTCCTCCTTTTTTCAGCAGTTGACCTCGAAACAGGTATTCAAAATCCATGGCGAAAAGCAAAGGCCATTCTAAACACGACCCCCACGCCCAGCGCGAGGCGGGTAAATATGACAACCCCATCGCCAGTCGGGAGCACATTCTCGATCTGCTGGCCGAGGCCGGTGAGCCTATGACCCGGCAACAGTTGGCGGAGGTGCTTGCGCTTCACGACCCCGACGAAATCGAGGCTCTGCGTCGGCGTTTGCGCGCCATGGAGCGCGATGGGCAGGTGATACGTAATCGCCGCGATGGCTACGGACCGCTGGACAAAATGGACATGGTGCGCGGCCGCATTCAGGCCCACCCGGACGGCTTCGGTTTTATGATTCCCGACGACGGCAGCGATGACCTGTTCATGTCCGCACGGGAAATGCGCGCCCTGATGCATCGTGACCGCGTGGTGGCGCGGGTCACCGGCATGGACCGCCGTGGCCGCCGCGAAGGCATGGTGGTGGAGGTACTGGAACGTAATACCCATCAGGTGGTGGGACGCTTCCAGCGTGACGACGCCATGGCCTTCGTGGTCCCCGACAACAAACGCATTGTGCACGATGTCGCGGTGCTGCCGGAGGACGAGGGCGGTGCCGAGCATGGCCAGATCGTGCTGGTGGAGCTGGTGCAGCAACCCAGCCGACGTCGCCAGCCCATGGGGCGGGTGATCGAGACCCTAGGCGACCACATGGCGCCGGGCATGGAAATCGACATCGCCCTGCGTTCCCACGAACTACCCCATCACTGGCCCGACGCGGTGGAAGACGAGATTGCCGCCCTCAAACCCGAGGTGCCAGAGTCTGCCAAACAGGGCCGTGAGGATATCCGTGACCTGCCACTGGTGACCATCGACGGCGCAGACGCCCGCGATTTCGACGACGCCGTGTATTGCGAGCCCCACGGCGGCAAGGACTGGCGTCTGCTGGTGGCCATCGCCGACGTATCGCATTACGTTGACATTGATTCGGCCCTCGACAAAGAAGCCGTGGAACGCGGCAACTCCGTGTACTTCCCCGGCCGAGTGATCCCCATGTTGCCCGAGGTGTTATCCAACGGCCTTTGCTCCATCAACCCCAAGGTGGACCGCCTGTGCATGGTCTGCGAGATGATCGTCGGCAGCGGCGGCAAGGTCAAAAGCCACCGCTTCTTCGAGGGTCTGATGCGCTCCCATGCGCGGCTCACCTACGACCAGGTGGCGGCCATGTTAAAACACGAAGGAGTGACGGACGAGGGACCGGATGATGGCGAAGCCCTGTGTGCGGAGTTTGCCCAGCAGCTGCCCCATCTGAAAAATTTGTACAAGCTGTATCGCGCCTTCGACCGTCGCCGCAAAGGCCGTGGCGCCATCGAGTTCGATACCACCGAGACCACCATCGTGTTCGGTGAGGGCCAAAAAATCGACTGCATCGTACCATTGACCCGCAACTGCGCCCATAAAATGATCGAGGAATGCATGATCGCCGCCAACGTGGAGGCGGCCAAGTTCCTGGCCAAAAACGACATGCCCACGCTGTATCGCATCCACGAGACACCCAAGAAAGAAAAACTCGCTGATCTGCGGGCATTTCTCTCTGAGCTGGGATTGGACCTGCCCGGTGGCGACAAACCCGAAGCGCAAAATTACGCCGCCGTGTTGGCCGCAGCCCAGCTGCGTCCCGATGCCCACCTGATTCAGACCGTGATGCTGCGCAGCCTTAATCAAGCTGTGTACAACCCGGAAAACAAAGGCCATTTTGGCCTCTCCCTGGGAGAGTATGCCCACTTCACGTCACCCATTCGTCGTTATCCTGATTTGTTGGTGCACCGCGGCATTCGCCACGTGCTGCGGTCTGGCGCGGCGGACGAGCAGTCCGGCGTCGCACGAATGAAACGGGTACTGAAAAAATTGGTCGGCGGCGGGAAGGTGGCCGAAAATTTCCACTACACCAACTCCGACATGCAGAGCCTGGGTGAACGGTGTTCGCTGACCGAACGTCGGGCCGATGAGGCCACTCGTGACGTCACCGACTGGCTCAAATGCGAGTACGTGATGGACAAGGTGGGTGAAGATTTTGACGGTATCGTCACCTCCGTGCTGGGCTTCGGCTTGTTCGTGGAGCTGGCCGACATCTACGTCGAAGGATTGGTGCACATCACCTCCCTGCGCAATGATTACTACCACTTCGATGCCGCCAAACACACCCTCAGCGGTGAGCACAACCGTCAGACCTACAGTCTGGGTAGCAAGGTGCGGGTGCGGGTGGCGCGAGTGGATCTGGACGACAAAAAAATCGACTTCGAAATGCTCGACGACGAAGGCGATTCCCTGCCCACCACCCGCCCCTCGCGGGGCGGAAAAAAAGGCGCCAGAAAATCCGCAGCCAAAAAATCGGGGGAAAGTGCTGAAAAAGGAGCGGATAGCGACACTGCCAAGCCCAAGGCGAAACGGAAACGTCGTAAAAAACCTACTAAAAAATCCGCCGACAAACCCGCTGCGGACACCAGCACCATGGCGGCGGCTAATGATGAGCCGAAAACAGCTGATGAAGGGAGCGACGTCGTGAAGAAAAAACGCCGCCGTCGTCGCCGCAAACCCAAGGCCCAGCCAAAGAGCGACGAATGAGCGATGACCTCTTCGGCCTGCATGCCGTGCAGGCCGCATTGGAACGAGACCCCAGGAATGTGGCCGAGCTGTGGGTGGACGGAAAGCGCCACGACAAACGCATGGCGGACATTCTCGCCCTCGCCGAACAAGCCCGGGTTCCCGTGCATCACGTGGATAAATCCACGCTGGAAAAACGCGCGGCACAGGGGCGGCATCAGGGCGTGGTGGCACGAATTCATACGCCCAGGGTATACACCGAGGCGGAGCTGGGCACGCTGCTCGACCGCCTGGACGACCCACCGTTTTTGCTGGTATTAGACGGCATTACCGACCCCCACAATCTCGGTGCCTGCCTGCGCAGTGCCGATGCCGCTGGCGTGCACGCGGTGATTGCCCCCAAAGACCGCGCTGCTACGCTCACCGCCACCGCCATGAAAGTGGCCAGCGGTGCGGCGCAGACCGTGCCCTTCGTGCAAGTGACCAATCTTGCCCGCTGTCTGAGGAATCTAAAAGAACGCGGTATCTGGCTGGTAGGGCTGGACGGTTACGCCGAGCAGACCGTGTACGACACCGACCTCAAAGGCCCGCTCGGGATCGTCATGGGGGCAGAGGGTCAGGGGCTGCGGCGGTTGTCCAAGGAGCATTGCGATTTTTTGGTGAATATTCCCATGGCCGGCACAGTAGAGAGTCTCAATGTGTCCGTTGCCACTGGCGTTTGCCTGTTCGAGGCGCTACGCCAGCGGACCCGGTAATTCGCGGTGACGGGGGCGGCCGCGCACGACGCGCCCAGAATGGCCGCACCCGCATTGCATCAGAGCCTAGCTTCCGCTAGAATCCGCCCCTCAAAATTAACACACCTTGCTCTACCGTCGGTCTCTCTAGTGAGGGCTACGGAGGGCGCCAACCCGTAAGGAGTGCTCGTGAGACACTACGAAATCGTGTTTTTGGTCCACCCTGACCAGAGTGATCAGGTTTCCGCCATGATCGACAAATACAAGGCCACGGTCGAGTCCGACGGCGGCACTGTCCACCGTCAGGAAGACTGGGGGCGTCGCCATCTGGCCTATCCCATCAATAAAGTCCACAAGGCCCACTATGTGCTGATGAATGTGGAATGCACGGCCAAGGCTCTCGAAGAGCTAGAAACCGCATTCCGCTTCAACGATGCCGTAATCCGCAACATGGTCATGCGCTGCAAGACTGCCATCACCGATCCTTCTCCGCTGGCCAAGTCCAGGGAAGAAGAATCACGTGATCGCCGCCCTGCTCCTGCCCAAGCTGCTCCGGCTGCTGCTCCGAGCGTTGATAGCGCTAAGGCTGCTGATAATGCGACGGAAAGTGCTGCGGCCGAAACTCCAGCTCCGGAAGCACCTGCTGCTGCCGAAACGGCTGAGGGGACTGCGGAAAGCACAGAGGCCTAATCCCCTGTCGTTTCCGCACGCAGCCATTGTCGCGATGGGCCTTGATAAGGCCTGTATCGTAAAAAAGATTTGATGAGGAAAGACCATGTCACGTTTTTATCGTCGTAGAAAATATTGCCGCTTCACTGCGGAAGGCATCAAAGAGATCGACTACAAGGATCTCAACACCCTGAAGGCCTATGTCAGCGAGAGCGGCAAGATTGTACCCAGCCGAATCACCGGTACCAAAGCCAGGTATCAGCGTCAGCTGACCTCCGCCATTAAACGCGCACGCGCGCTGGCATTGTTGCCTTACAGCGATTCGCACCAGTAAAACCGCACACCACTGGGCAGCACTGTTGCCCAGTGGCGGAAACTGACGACAGGGGTGCGAACAGGCGCATTATGAAGGCATTAGCTTCATTTATTCTTCGCGGCCCCAGCCAAGCCATTTTGGTGGTGGTGGGCACTGCGGTGCTGGCGATGATGCTTCCTCCATTGAGCGTGGTCAGCAGTGCTGCACTGGGGCTGATCACACTGCGCATGGGGTGGCGTTATGGCGCAACCGTCATGTTGGGCAGCACGGCTTTTGCGGCGGGATTGGCCTGGGTATCTCTGGGCAACGCGCTACCAGGGCTGGTGTTTCTTGGGGTGGTCTGGTTGCCCCTGTGGGTGCTGGGCTGGGTGTTGCGTGAGACCCGTTCGCTGGCCGTCGCTACGGTGACTGCGGGTTCGTTTGGTATCGCCAGTGTGCTGCTGACTTACCTGCTGCTGGGGGATGTTACCGCCTGGTGGCAGCAGGTGTTGCTGAACATGTTTGAGCCCGCGATGGAAAGCGGCGGCCCCCTAGCCGAGCGTTCCAGAGTGGAGTCCATGCTAGCGGAGATTGCCCCGGTGATGACCGGAATACTGGCGGCCGGCATGGTAATCAACGCGCTGGTGGGTCTGTATCTAGCCCGGGGATGGCAGGCGATGCTGTATAACCCAGGCGGTTTTCGCAGCGAATTTTATGCCTTGCGACTGGGCAAAATACCGGCTTATGTGGCGCTGGTGGTGGTCGCGCTGTCGCTGCTGCCCTTGGGCGGGCTGGCGGCTGTGGCCGGACAGGTCGCCATCGTGGTTCTAGCCCTGTACGTGGTGCAGGGTCTAGCGCTGATTCACGCCATTGTGGCTTTACGCAAATTGCACGTGGCCTGGCTGGTGAGCCTGTATGTGGTAACTTTTTTTGTGATGCCGCATTTGCTGGCGTTGATGGCCCTGGTAGGGCTGGCGGATACCTGGATCGATTTTCGTCGCCGGGAAGGCGCGTCAGTTTGACCGCTGACCGACGACGCCAAAAGAAATTTTAGACATTGAGATGAAACAAACTGAGGTGCTGAGATGAACGTTATTCTGTTGGAAAAGGTGCACAACCTGGGTGACCTGGGCGAGCAGGTCAACGTCAAGGCGGGTTACGGCCGTAACTTCCTGATTCCGCAGGGCAAGGCTGTGTCGGCTACCACCGACAATATAGCCAAATTCGAGGCCCGTCGCGCCGAGCTGGAAAAAACTGCCGCAGAGAAGCTGGCTGCCGCAGAGACCCGCAAGGCCGCACTCGTCGAGCTGGAAGTCATCATCACTCAAAAAGCTGGTGACGAAGGCAAGCTGTTTGGTTCCGTGGGAACCTCGGATATCGCGCAGGCTATCACCGCCGCTGGAGCCGAAGTGAACAAAAGCGAAGTGCGTTTGCCTGAGGGTGCGCTGCGTCACGTGGGCGAATTCGAGATCGACGTGGAGTTGCACAGCGATGCAGTCGCCACGGTCAAACTCAGCATCGTGGCGGAATAAGCCACTGCCGAAGAACGAGGCCCGGCGTCGCTGATGCGGCAAGGTGGTTTACCCGCGCCCGCACGCCGCTGTAGAATCAAACGCCCGGTTGGTGATCTGTGATCATTAGCCGGGCGTTTGTCTTTTGGGGAAATCAGTATTGATGCGGCGCGTTGCCCGCCACCTTCCTGCCTTCGATAGAACCTCAAAAGAAGCATCATCACGTTGTCACACGGCTACGTTTCACTGTCACTTATCACGCACTTTGAGCACATCATGCAAGAATTAGCCTACCCACCGGAAATGGGCGATAGCGCCACCGCGGCACTTAAGTTGGCACCCCAGTCCATCGAGGCCGAGCAGGCTGTGCTCGGCGGGCTGATGCTCGACAATAATGCCTGGGATCGAGTGGCCGACCTGGTGACGGAGGAGGACTTTTACCGTCGCGACCACCGCCTGATTTTTCGGGCCATCGCCGCCCTGTTTTCTCACAGCAGCCCCAGCGATGTGGTGACCCTGTCTGAGTGGCTGAACAAGCAAGACCTACTCAACGAAGCAGGCGGCCTGGCCTACCTGGGCACGTTGGCAAAAAACACCCCCGGCTCCGCCAACATCAAGGCTTATTCTGAGATCGTGCGCGAGCGCTCGGTACTGCGTCAGCTCATCAGCGTGGGCAACGACATCAGCGGCAGCGGTTACCAAACCGAAGGCCGTAGCACCGAAGAACTGCTGGACACCGCCGAGCGCCAAGTGTTCGAGATCGCCGAGCAGGGAGCGCGCAGCAAGAAGGGCTTTGTCGCCATCAAGGACTTGCTGGTCAAAGCGGTGGACCGCATCGACGAGCTGTTCCAACAGGACAACCCCATCACCGGCGTGCCTACCGGCTGGGACAAATTCGATGAAATGACCTCCGGCCTGCAAAAGGGTGACCTGGTGATTGTCGCTGGCCGCCCCTCCATGGGCAAAACCACCTTCGCGATGAATATCGCCGAAAACGCTTCCATCAAGTCCGGCCAGCCCACGGCGGTGTTCAGCATGGAGATGCCCGGCGAGCAGCTGGCCATGCGCATGCTATCGTCGCTGGGCCGCATCGACCAGCACAAAGTGCGCACCGGAAAACTGAGTGATGACGACTGGCCGCGCCTGACCTCAGCGGTGGGCATCCTCGCTGATGCGCCGTTGTTCATCGACGACACGCCAGCCCTGAGTCCCAATGAATTACGCGCCCGCTGTCGGCGTCTGGCTCGTGAGCACGGCCTTGGGCTCATCGTCATCGATTATCTGCAACTGATGCAGGTGCATGGCACCAGTGAAAACCGCACCAACGAAATTTCCGAAATATCCCGCTCGCTGAAGGCCCTGGCCAAGGAGCTGGAAGTGCCAGTGGTGGCGTTGTCGCAGCTCAATCGCGGCCTGGAGCAGCGGCCTAACAAACGTCCAATCATGTCTGACCTGCGCGAGTCCGGTGCCATCGAGCAGGACGCCGACGTCATCGTGTTTATTTATCGCGACGAAGTTTACAACGAAGACAGCCCCGACAAAGGCACCGCCGAGATCATCATCGGCAAACAGCGTAACGGCCCCATTGGCTCCACGCGCCTGACCTTCCTCGGCCAATACACGCGGTTCGAAAATTTCACTCCCGACGTGTATTCCGACGACGAGGGTTACGCATGACCCGGGCCGCGCGTGCCGTCATCGACCTGGCGGCGTTACGCCATAATCTGCAACGGGCACAAACCGCCGCTCCCCACTCGCGGCAGTTCGCCATCATCAAAGCCAACGGTTACGGCCACGGGCTGGTACCGGTGGCGCAAGCATTGGCACCGCTGCTGGCGCAAGACAGTGGTTTCGGTGTCGCCAGTCTCGAAGAAGCCCTGTTGCTGCGTAACGCCAATATCACCCAGCCGATTCTGCTGCTGGAGGGTTTTTTTCAGGCCGATGAACTGGCCGCTATCCGCCAACACCGGCTGGATATCGTGGTGCATCATCAGGACCACGTTGCGCAACTGGAACAACTGGGTGCTAGCGCGGAGCCTATTACCACCTGGCTGAAAGTAGACACCGGCATGCGACGTCTGGGTTTTTTGCCGTCAGAGGCCCCGGCCATATGGCAGCGCCTGCAAAATTGCGCCGCGACGTCCCCCCGTTGCTTGATGACCCACCTAGCCTGTGCCGACGATCTGCACGCCGCCAGTGCCCAACAGCAAATAGAGACCTTTCAGGCCCTCATGCCCAAACAGGAAATGGACCGCAGCATCGCCAACTCTGCTGGCATCCTTGGCTGGTTGGGTTCCCATGCGGATGTCGTCCGCCCCGGCATTCTGCTGTTCGGCGCGTCCCCCTTTGTGGATGAGAGTGGCGAGGCGCGACGCTTGCGCCCGGTGATGAGTCTGCAAAGCGAGATCATTGCCATCAAACCGTGCCGACAAGGCGACACTGTGGGTTACGGTGGCGACTGGACCTGCCCCACCGACCTGCCGCTGGGCATCGTCGCCATAGGCTACGGCGACGGTTACCCACGCCACGCACCCTCAGGCACCCCGGTGCTGGTGAACGGCAAACGGGTGCCGCTGGTGGGCCGGGTGTCCATGGACATGCTGTGCGTGGACCTGCGGGAGCAACCCCACACCAAGGTCGGTGACCCAGTGCTGCTGTGGGGCCCCGATCTATCGGCAGAAGACGTGGCGCGGTCGGCAGGCACCATCGCCTACGAGCTGTTCTGCGGCATTACCGAGCGTGTGCCCCGGCACTATGTTAACGAGGGCGTGAGCAGAGAAATCCCGCATGGCTAAGGTCAAAACCGCTTACGTGTGCGGGGATTGCGGCTCCGATTACCCCAAATGGCAGGGGCGCTGTGACGACTGCAACGCGTGGAATACCTTGTCCGAAATTCGGCTGGGGGCTGCGACCCGTAGTGACAGTGCCGCAAGCGGTAGCCGTTTCAAGGGTTACGCCGGGGCCCTGTCCGAGGTGAAGGTGCTGGCCGATATCGATCTGGCCTCAGTGCCACGTTTGAGCACCGGAGTGGAGGAATTCGACCGGGTGCTAGGCGGCGGGCTGGTGCCGGGCTCGGCCATTCTCATCGGTGGCAATCCCGGCGCGGGGAAGAGCACCCTGCTGTTGCAGCTCATGTGTCGGCTGGCGCAAAAGCAATCGGCCCTGTACGTCACTGGCGAGGAATCCCTGCAACAGGTGGCAATGCGTGCCCAGCGTTTGGGCTTACCCACCGACAGCTTGCAGATGCTCAGTGAGACCAGCGTCGAAACCATTTGTGCTGTTGCCGAACAAAAAAAACCCGCACTGCTGGTGGTAGACTCCATTCAAGTGATGAGCCGGGAAGATGTGGCATCGACTCCCGGTGGCGTGGCCCAGGTGCGTGAATGCGCGGCTTATCTGACGCGCTATGCCAAGCTGAGCAACACCGTGTTAATCCTGGTGGGCCACGTCACTAAGGATGGCAGCCTCGCCGGCCCCAAGGTGCTAGAGCACATGATTGACTGCTCCATCATGCTGGAAAGCGCCAACGACAATCGCTTCCGCACCCTGCGCGGGGTGAAAAACCGCTTCGGTGCAGTGAATGAAATCGGCGTGTTCGCGATGACGGAACAGGGCCTGCGCGAGGTCAAAAATCCCTCAGCCATTTTTTTATCCCGCGCCGACGAACCCGCCGCCGGCAGCGTGGTGATGGTGGTGTGGGAAGGCACGCGGCCCATCCTGGTGGAGATCCAGGCCCTGGTGGACGACTGCAACTTCGGCAGTCCGCGCCGTCTGGCCGTGGGCGTGGACCAGAATCGCCTGTCCATGCTGCTGGCAGTGCTGCACCGTCACGGCGGCATTCAGGTGGGGGATCAGGACGTGTTCGTTAACGTGGTGGGCGGCGTTAAAGTAATGGAAACCAGTGCGGACCTGGCACTGGTGGTGGCCGTCGTCTCCAGCCTCAGAGATCGGGCACTGGCGGCGGACTTGCTGGTGTTTGGCGAAGTGGGGCTGTCCGGCGAGATCCGCCCCGTGCCCAGTGGACAAGAGCGACTCAATGCCGCCGTGAAACACGGCTTTCGGCGGGCCATCGTGCCCGAGGCCAATGTGCCCAAGGGCGGGGTAAAGGGGTTGGAGGTAGTGGGAGTAAAATCGTTGGCTGCGGCGCTGTCCGCTTTAGAGTAAGGCTGCCGCAGAGCCAACCACCGGTTTCTCAAGACTGGTGACTTAACTCAGCCAGCTCACGATCCAGAATATCGGCGTCGCCCAGATTCAGCTCCACCAGCCGCCGCAGGTGGGAAATGCTGTCCAGATCAATATGTTCGCAACGCAGCCCGGCGTGTTTGTCATCCACATGGGCTACTGACACCTCCATGCGTATCGCGGCTTCCTCGTTTTCCATCAGCAATTCAACCAGAAAACGTTCCTGTATCTTCGGCGTCCAGTTATTGGGAATATCGATCAACAGGCCCTTCAAGGAAATATCCACCAGCCGACCATGCCAGCTGCCCTCGGCACTGACTAAGTGCGCGTCGGCATCAAAATTGATGCGTGAAAAACGCCGCTTGTCGCCGCTATTGTCGTTTTGGGAATCGCTGTTTGTCATGTCTCTCGCCAGTTGTCTGGGTTGCCCGGTCAATATCTCAATGAAAATTCCCGGTTGATACCTGGATACTAGCGTCGTATTGCGGATTCGCCAAGTTTCGACTCCATTTGGAAAAATCAGGTTTCCGCCAATGTGTAATTCAACCAGCCCCGCAAAAACTTTCTTGATGACCCACGAAACTCTACCGATCAACAGACCATTCCCTCATCCAAGCCCACTGTCGATACAAAGTACCCTCGAACCCAGAAATTTTCCCCGGTAAAATTCTGCCTCCCCCCTACAATGTAAATTTCCTTCTCTTGGCCGAGTTCGGAGATTCACTAATGACAGCTGCATAGGTCAAACCCTGCGAGCCCTCCGGCACAGCCGGGGATTTCCTCACTGATTTAATAAAATGAATGTGACAAAGTAGAATGACTCAATGGCACAAGGCTATCGGTGATGCCACCCTAGCCAATGCCATCCCTAGTGCAACCTCCTATAAACAGAGCATATATTCGGGACACTGCACTAGACCACCAAGTACACAATGCTCATAAATTTACATTGTTAAGGAAAATTCATGAGAAAAAACATGAGTAATCTTGAATGTGAAAGTGATCACGCCCAGTGTTAATATCCGGACCCAGCGCGTTATGTTTTTAAGTTATCATTTTGCCCCAGAATCAGTATCCACTTCGCCAGAATGCCCAGCAGGTTCTGGTGGCAGGATAGAAGTGAAATAAGTGCTCACATCATTGTGTAAACAGCCCAGGTTGCTTTTCAGACTCAATACGTAGTCACCTTCTTGCTGGATAATTTTCCAGACTTTTTTCTGACAACCCATAGTCTGCCCCACGAAGTGCTTTGGGTATGGCATCAATCGTCACCACAGCACCTGCAATATCTAGCCGGGAAAACAGCCTGAGAATCACTGTGATTTCGTTGGATTTGTTATCTACCTTCTGTCAACTGAGCTAAATCGGCCACCCAGCTTGAAAAGCATTCACTAAATTGCCCGGTATCTATCGTAGCAAAAATATAGCCAAAGCTATCGTGGGAAGGAATGCCGTGGGGTAATGCAAACTGCTCGATGAACTCGTCTTCTTTTGGCTTTACCGAATCATCAACAGTCACTCCGTTATCTGCTCCACTAATAACTGTACTCAGGGTGATAAAAAAGATATCGGGCAGTTCATGCTTCTTTCTTTCTGCCTGTTTAATACGCGGGTCTTCTATGCTTGAAAAGTGATGAAGTATTGAGACTGTCTGTGACGCTGTCATTTAATTCCATTCAAATGAATGACCTCGCTACCCCATCTAAATTCCGGTTTCAAGACTTTTAAGCCCGATTGCCCTGCCAACTATACCCTGCCCCATTACGCTATGATTGTGCTGTGATAGGATGACGACTCACGCACAGCCTTAATTGTTTTGTTCAACTGCTCATCGAGAAAAATCATCCATGGCACAATACGTTTTCACGATGAATGGCGTGGGCAAAGTCGTCCCGCCCAAACGCGAAATCCTCCGCGACATCTACCTATCATTTTTTCCCGGTGCCAAGATCGGCGTACTAGGCCTTAATGGCTCAGGTAAATCCACCCTGCTGCGCATCATGGCAGGGATCGATACCGACATCATCGGTGAAGCCCGTCCGCAGACAGGCATCAAAATCGGTTACCTGTCACAAGAGCCCGAGCTGGATGAAAGCAAAAACGTGCGCGGCAATGTGGAAGAAGCCCTGGGCGACTTGTCTTCCGCACAGGAAGAACTGGACGCCGTATACGCCGCTTATGCCGAGCCCGATGCAGACTTCGATGTCCTGGCCAAAAAGCAGGCCGAGCTGGAAGCCCTGTTACAGACCAATGATGGCCACAACATGGAACGCACCCTGGAAATTGCCGCCGATGCCCTGCGCCTGCCACCTTGGGATGCCGACGTCAGCAAACTCTCCGGTGGTGAACGCCGTCGTGTCGCACTGTGCAAACTACTGCTGTCAAAACCCGACATGCTGTTGCTGGACGAGCCCACCAATCACCTTGATGCCGAATCCGTTGCCTGGCTGGAGCGTTTTCTCCACGACTATCCCGGCACTGTCGTGGCAGTCACTCATGACCGCTATTTTCTCGACAACGTCGCAGGCTGGATACTGGAACTGGATCGCGGTCATGGCATTCCGTGGGAAGGCAACTACTCCTCCTGGCTGGAACAAAAAAGCACACGGTTAGAGCAAGAAGAAAAAGCCGAAGGCGCACGCATCAAAGCCATGAAAACCGAACTGGAATGGGTGCGCACTGCCCCGAAAGGCCGACATGCCAAAAGCAAATCCCGTATTGCCCGCTTTGAAGAACTGAGCAAACAGGACTTTACCGCACGCAATGCCA
>JAADHZ010000173.1:3088-10520 GCA_013151575.1 Gammaproteobacteria bacterium | reverse complement strand
GGTTCAATAATATTGTCATCCAGCCCAGTGAGCTCCCAGGCGATGGGCTGAATACGGGGAGCGTTTTCCAGGTCGGTGCTGTCCAGCTCAGCCAAGGTGGCGATGCTGTTGGCGATGTGCACAATGGCGACCTCCACGCGGTTTTGTTGGGCCTCAGCAGGATTGTGGTGATAAGCAATGCATTCCTGAATGTTAGTGGGCAGGTTCCAGCGCTGGGCCAGTTCGCTGCCCACTTCGGCGTGATCAAAGCCAATGATGGCCTGCTCCGCTTCCTGGCTTTCCAGCTCGTTGGGGCCGTCGATACAAGCCTCCAGCGCCTGGCGGGCGAGCGCCGGTACCCGGTTGTACAACACCAGCTGCCCGATATCGTGTAGCAGCGCTCCCACAAACACCGCTTCGCGCTGCCGATTCAGACACTCCATCGCCAGTGTCCGTGCCGCCAGCGCACACAGAATGCTGTGTTCCCAAAAACCCTGCATGGACACTAGGTCATTGGGGATGCCATCAAAGGCCTTCACCGCTGCGCTGGCCAGTGCCAAGTCGCGGACTTGCCGGGTGCCGAGAATGGTGACGGCGCGCGACACCGTGTCGATCTGGGTGGAGAACCCGTACAGAGGGCTGTTGGCCACCCGTAATAATTTTGCGGTGAGCGCCACGTCCTGGCTAATGACCCGGCCAATATCGTCTGCGGATACGCGGGGGTCTTCCACCATATCGTTTAACCGAATACAGGCTGCTGGCAGGGAAACCAGGTGTTCGATATCCTTTAGAACTTCATGGAAATCTGCTGTCATGTGTTGTGCCTTTGATGGTGGTGAGTGTGCGATAGGGTTAACAGTGCCGGGCGGCAAAAATCAGGGTGTGTCCTCGGGGTCGGAAAATTCCGTTGCAAACTGATTGATCCATTCAGCCGCAGCTTGCTCACCGTTGAGCAGTCTGCCCTGTTCCTGGCGTATTTTTTGCTTGTATTGTTCAATATGACAAATCTGCTCCACCATGCGGGCGCGAAATTGATCGTCACGATCCAAAAACTGAATACCAACCTCAAATGCACCTTCTTCGGGCCGACACCAAGTGACCTGTCCCACAGCTTGAAACACCGGATGCACCAGCGGAATTCGTACCCGGATAACGACGCCGGGCTGTACTTCCACCTGCGAATGAAATGCCAGTCCGCCGTGGCTGACGTTACGTAAAAAGTCACCATCAGCGCTGACCAGCTCTTCAAGCTGGAAATCGATGGGGATATCGGATGCGTGTCGGATAAAGTTGCGCATAACATTGAGATTAGCGTCTTCTGATCCTTCAAGCCAGTGGCATAAAGCGTAGCATGCTGCGCCACCCTGGCGGCTGCGGGGTGAGACGGTATAATGCGCCCCCTTCCCCGCAATGACGACAAATGAGGTTTTTCCATGCGACCCAGTGGACGCTCCCCCAACCAACTCCGTGAGATCAGATTCACCCGCAACTACACCAAGCATGCCGAGGGTTCGGTACTGGTGGAATTCGGCGACACTAAAGTGCTGTGCACCGCCACCGTGGAAGACCGTATCCCGCGCTGGCTCAAAGGTAAGGGGCAAGGCTGGGTGACCGCCGAGTACGGCATGCTGCCTCGCTCCACCGGCAGCCGCATGGGCCGCGAGGCGGCGCGCGGCAAGCAGGGCGGGCGCACCATGGAGATCCAGCGGCTGATCGCCCGCTCCCTGCGCGCGGTGGTCAATTTAGAAGCCCTGGGCGAGCGCATGGTGACGGTGGACTGTGACGTGATTCAGGCTGACGGCGGCACTCGTACTGCCTCCATTACCGGCGGTTTCGTGGCCCTGGCCGACGCCATGCAGTGGCTGGTGGACAGCAAGCGGGTGAAGAAAAACCCGATCATCGGCCAAGTGGGCTCGGTGTCTGTGGGTATCTTCGAAGGCGCTCCGGTGCTGGACCTGGACTACGCCGAGGACTCCAACGCCGAGACGGACATGAACGTGGTAATGAACGACGCCGGTGCCTTCATCGAAGTGCAGGGCACCGCCGAGGGTCACGCCTTCCGCCGCGACGAGCTGGATGCGATGCTGGCTCTGGCCCAGGGCGGTATTGAGGAGCTTCTCGCTCACCAGCGGGAAGTGCTGGGGCTGTGAGCCTGGCCGCGCTGCCAAGCAAGGTCGTGCTGGCCAGCGGCAATGTTGGCAAGCTGCGGGAGATCAACGCGATCATCGGCGGGCTGGGCATGCAGGCTGTGCCCCAGTCCGACTTTGATGTGCCGGACGCCGACGAAACGGGCCTGAGCTTCGTGGAAAATGCCATCCTCAAGGCTCGCCACGCGGCGCGGCTCACCGGCCTGCCGGCCATTGCCGATGACTCGGGGTTGGAGGTGGATATTCTCAAAGGTGCGCCTGGTATTTATTCCGCGCGTTTTGCCGGTCCGGGGGCTTCCGACGAGGACAATGTGCACAAACTGTTGCGGGAGCTGGACGGGGTACCCGAGTCACAGCGCACGGCGCGTTTTCAGTGTTTGATGGTGTTCCTGACCCACGAAATGGACCCCACGCCGCTGATCTGCCAGGGCAGTTGGGAAGGCCGCATCCTGCTGGAGCCGGTGGGTGAAAATGGCTTCGGTTACGACCCAGTGTTTTACGTGCCTGGTGAGTGCTGCGCCTCAGCGCAGTTGGTACCTGCGGTGAAAAATCGCCTTAGTCATCGCGGCCAGGCCCTGTCTCGGTTGCTCAGGGAATTGAACGGCGTGCGTTGATCGGTCAGTCAAACACGCCCATTTGAAACAGAAGCAGCCCCACCGCCGTGAGTGCGGAACCAATCATGATAATGACAATCAACAGGGCGATAAGGGGACGCATGGCGGTTGGGTGCTCGTTTAGGGTGTATTGGGGGCGGCGGTATCTGTCGAGGTATCACCGGCCTCGGTTAGGTGCAGCGGGGCGTTGCAGGTTGGGCAGTAGGTCCACTTAGGGAGCTGGTCCCTGGCATCCAGGCTGAGCTGAATTTCCTGCTGACAGGTCGGGCAGACGCCAGCGGCGTGATTACGCACCCAATGGGTTTGGTAGGTCATGTAGGCGATCACCGGCCCGGCGATGAAAAACCCCGGCACCAGCACGAAGTGGGCCAGTGGGATGAAAATGGTGATACCTGCCAGCAACCAGAAAAAGCCCAGGCGTTGCAGAGCACGTTTGAGGCGATCACTCTGATCGAAGCGGGTGGTTTGCAGGGTGCCGGGCGTGCTGTTGCTGTCCTTACCGGTGAGCGTAATCGCGCTGAGGTCGATACTGGCCATGATGTACTGTGCCCTGGAAAAAATCTGATTCTGACCCCCGAGCCCGATGAAATCAACCGTGGCAGTGCGATACGCTACGAATACCCTGGCGGGCCCGTTACTGGAGTTTCATCGCTTAAACGAGTTGCTTATGCCCCGTCCCCTTTCTTCTTTTTCCCACCGCGTGCTGGACTGGTTTGAACAGCACGGCCGCCAGGGTTTGCCATGGCAGCAGAATCCCACTTCTTATCGGGTGTGGGTGTCAGAAATCATGTTGCAGCAGACTCAGGTGGCCATGGTGATTCCTTACTTCGAGGCGTTCATGACCCGTTTCCCCACGTTGCGGGCACTGGCGGATGCGGAGCAGGACCAAGTGCTGGCGCGGTGGTCCGGGCTGGGATATTACGCCCGAGCGCGCAATCTGCACCGTGCGGCACAAATCCTGCGAGATGACTTTGGCGGCCGCTTCCCCGGAGACTTCGACGCGGTCGTCTCGTTGCCTGGCATTGGCCGCTCCACCGCCGGGGCGATTCTTTCCTTATCACAAGGACAACATCACGCGATGGACGGCAACGTGAAACGGGTGCTGGCGCGATTTTTTGCGGTGCCAGGCTGGCCCGGTTCGGCTTCCGTGATGGCGGAGTTGTGGCATTACGCCGAGCAGCTCACCCCGAAAAACCGCGTCGCTGGATACAATCAGGCGATGATGGATCTGGGCTCCGGTATCTGCACGCGCTCGCGCCCGCGTTGTAATGACTGCCCGCTGCACAAAGATTGCGCCGCCCATGTCGCTGGAATGCAAAGCGAATTCCCCGGCAAAAAACCCCGTAAAATAGTGCCGGTGCGGGAGGTGCAGATGTTACTGCTGAGCAATAATGGCGGTGAGGTGTTGTTGCAGCGCCGTCCCCCCAGCGGAATTTGGGGAGGCTTGCTGAGCCTGCCGGAGTTGCCAATGGACGAGGATGCAGCGGCCTGGTGTCGTTCTCGGCTGGGGCTAAAGGTGGTGGAGCGCAAACGCTGGGCAGTGTTGCGCCACACCTTCAGTCATTTTCACTTGGATATTTCACCGGTGGCGTTAACGATGGAATCCCCTGTTGATTGTGTGATGGATGGGGCGGAGTGGCTCTGGTATAACGGCGCCACGGAGGCGGGTTTGCCAGCCCCAGTGACGCGTCTGCTAGCGCGCTGGACCCACAACGAAATGAATGCGACACAGGAATAAAAGGAAACGCGAATGACTCGAATGGTGAACTGCGTAAAACGGGGCGTTAAGGCCGAAGGTCTGGACCGTGCCCCCCTGCCTGGCAAACTGGGGCAGCGGGTATTCGACACGATTTCAAAAGAAGCTTGGCAAGACTGGATGCGTCACCAGACCATGCTCATTAATGAGCACCGGTTGTCGGTGATCGAACCCCAGGCACGGGCGTTTCTGGAGGCTGAGCTGGAAAAATTTCTATTTGGTGAGGGCAGTGCGCCACCCGAGGGTTATGTTGCGCCGGGCTAGTGTTTTTCAACGTGATATTGCCTGATTTTATCTGGGTGGCCATCCATCAATTAACACTTGCCCTATTCATCCAACTTCTGTGCCTGGGTGTATAAACAACTCCAGGTTGGATATAAACGGTGTGTGATGCCTGACCAGGAGGAAGAGTGATGAAAAACTAAATTGATTTTACGTAAAACACGAGGTTGGCAATTGCGACCTCACAGAAGGGAGGGCAGTGTCTGCCCTTATAGAAAGCAGAGTTGCTTGGTTAGGGGCTAATTACTTAACCTCAGCTGAGTTTTATTAAGATAGGCAGGAAAGGTTTTTATGAATATTGAGTTACGCATTGCCGATGAGCTGGGCGTTCGTCTTGCGCAGGTTGAATCTGCCGTTAATTTGCTGGACGAGGGTGCGACGGTGCCATTTATTTCCCGCTACCGCAAAGAAGTCACTGGCGGGCTGGACGATACTCAGCTACGTAATTTGGAAGAACGGCTAACCTATTTGCGTGAGTTGGAGGACCGCCGTGTCACGGTGCTCAAGAGCATCGACGAGCAAGGCAAACTCTCCGAGGCACTGAGCATCGCCATCAATGGCGCGGACACTAAAACCCGCCTCGAAGATCTGTATGCGCCGTATAAAAAGAAACGCCGCACTAAGGCGCAGATCGCCCGCGAGGCCGGTATCGAGCCACTGTTGGATGCGATTTTGACCGACCACACGATTGACCCGCAGCCGCTAGCGCTGGAATACCTGAATGAAGAAGCGGGTTTTGCCGATGCCACCGCCGTGCTCGACGGCGCGCGACAGATATTCATGGAACGTGTCGCAGAGGAAGCGGACCTGGTGGGCAAGCTGCGCGATTATGTGTGGGAAAACGGTCAGATGACCGCCGAGGTGATCAAAGGTGAGGAGCAGAAAGGCGCTAAGTTCGCCGATTATTTTGAATTCTCCGAAGCCTTGCAAAAAGTGCCGTCGCACCGCGCGTTGGCGCTGTACCGTGGTCGCACGGAAGGCGTGCTGCGGCTGAAGATTGCGGTGCCGGGACAGGATGATTTGGAGTCACCGTTGGATCGTGGTATCTGTGAATCCATGGTGGCCGCGCATTTTTTGCTGGCTGACGAAGGTCGCGCGGCGGACAAATGGCTGGGCGAATGTGCGCGTTGGGCGTGGCGCGTCAAGCTGTCCATGCAGCTGGAGTCCGAGCTGAACCTGCGCCTGCGCGAGGCCGCCGAGGAAGAGGCCATTCGTGTCTTCGGTGACAACATCCGTGACCTGCTGCTGGCCGCGCCCGCCGGGCAACGCTGCACTATGGGGCTGGACCCAGGACTGCGCTCCGGCGTGAAGGCGGTGGTGGTGGATGCTACCGGTAAGCTGTTGGAATACGTCACCATTTTTCCCCACGCGCCGAAAAACCAGTGGGATCAATCGCTGGCGGTGCTGGGCAGGCTGGCGGAAAAACACCAGGTCGACCTGGTGAGCATTGGCAACGGCACCGCCTCGCGGGAGACCGACAAGCTGGTGCAGGAGCTGATGGTGAAGTATAAAAATCTGCGCCTCACCAGTTTGATGGTGAGCGAGGCGGGTGCGTCAGTGTATTCTGCTTCCGAGCTGGCGGCGCGGGAGTTTCCCGAGCTGGATGTGACCTATCGTGGTGCGGTGTCCATCGCCCGCCGTTTGCAGGACCCGCTGGCGGAACTGGTGAAGATCGAACCCAAGGCCATCGGTGTGGGTCAGTATCAACACGACGTGAACCAGACGCGGCTGGCGAAAAAACTCGGTGCGGTGGTGGAGGATTGCGTGAATGCGGTGGGTGTGGAAATCAACACGGCCTCTGCGCCACTGCTGGCGCGGGTGGCGGGTTTGTCGGAAACACTGGCGGCGAATATTGTGTTGCACCGCGAAGCCAACGGTGCTTTTCGGCATCGTAAACAACTGTTAAAAGTGGCGCGTCTGGGGCCGAAGGCCTTCGAGCAGGCGGCGGGTTTTTTACGTATTCGTGAAGGCGATAACCCGCTGGACGCCTCTGCCGTACATCCTGAGGCTTATCCTCTGGTGGAAAAAATCATCCAGCAAAGTGGCCGAGAAATAACTAACATCATCGGTGATAAGGCTTTTTTGAAGGGGCTGGCGGCCAATGATTTTGTGGACGAGCATTTCGGCGAACCCACCGTGCGTGACATTTTCGGCGAGCTGGAAAAACCCGGCCGTGATCCGCGCCCCGAATTCAAGACCGCCACGTTCAAGGAAGGCATCGAAAAACTGTCGGATCTGGAACCGGGCATGGTGCTCGAAGGCGTGGTGACCAACGTCACCAATTTCGGCGCGTTCGTGGATATCGGCGTGCATCAGGACGGCCTGGCACATGTTTCTGCGTTGTCGGAAAAATTCGTCAAAGACCCGCGCGAGGTGGTGAAAACGGGTGAGGTGGTCAAGGTCAAAGTGATGGACGTGGACATCCCGCGCAAGCGCATCGGTCTGAGCATGCGTTTGACCGATGAGCTGAATGCCAAACCGAAGGACATCAAACGCGACCGGCCCGGCGCCCGAAAAACCGCACCTGCCAAACCGCAGCAAGGTAGTCGGCAGGCCAAACCCACGAACAGTGCCATGGCCGATGCCTTCGCTCGATTGAAGCAAAAATGAAGGGTCGGGCTGGAATGTGCCGAAAAATAGTATTCAATTTACCA
>JAADHZ010000173.1:0-3061 GCA_013151575.1 Gammaproteobacteria bacterium | reverse complement strand
CAGCATTGAACACGAGGCAAGAACATGTCGCCTGATGATGAAACACACTACGGCTTTGACACCCTCGCAGTACGCGCCGGGCAGGTGCGCACCCACGAAGGTGAGCATGGCGAGGCAATTTTCACTACCTCTAGTTATGTTTACGCGTCGGCGGCGCAGGCGGCGGCGCGTTTTTCCGGCGACGAGCCGGGCAACATTTATTCGCGTTTCACCAATCCTACGGTGCGCACCTTCGAGCAGCGCCTTGCGGCGATGGAAGGTGGTGAGCGTTGCGTGGGGACGGCTTCGGGCATGGGGGCGATACTCACCACCTGCTTAGGCACGTTGAAGGCAGGCGATCACATTGTTTCTTCACGCGCTATCTTCGGCACCACTGTGGTGTTGTTTAACAAGATTCTAGCGCGCTTCGGCATTGAAACCACCTTTGTGCCACAAGCGGATTTGTCGCAGTGGGAGGCGGCTATTCGGCCTAATACGCGCATGTTGTTTCTGGAAACACCCTCCAACCCCATCACAGAAATTGCTGACGTAAAAGCGCTGGCGGCATTGGCTCACGCTCACGACTGCCACTTGGTGGTGGACAATTGTTTTTGTACCCCAGCCCTGCAAAAGCCCTTACAGCTGGGGGCTGACATCGTGATTCATTCCGCCACCAAGTATCTCGACGGCCAAGGCCGTTGTATCGGCGGCGCGGTGGTGGGTAGCGAGGAACTGGTGGGCGGTGATATCTACGGCATCGTGCGCACCGGTGGCCCTAGCATGAGTCCGTTTAATGCCTGGGTGTTTTTAAAGGGGCTGGAGACTCTGCGTATTCGTATGGAAGCGCATAGTCGCAGTGCGCAAATTTTGGCCGAATGGTTGCAGGAACACCCGGCGGTGGCACAGGTCAATTTCCCCGGGCTCGTCTCTCATCCGCAGCACGCCCTGGCGAAACAGCAACAAACCGGTTTTGGCGGTGTGCTGTCGTTTGAAGTGAAAGGTGGGCAGACCGCAGCGTGGGAGGTCATTGATAACACGAAGCTGCTGTCCATCACCGCCAACCTGGGAGACACCAAAAGCACCATCACCCATCCTGCCACGACCACCCACGGACGGGTGGACCCGGATGATCGCAGGGAGGCCGGTGTGACGGATGGCCTGGTGCGCATCGCGGTGGGGCTGGAAGATATCGCGGATATTCAAAACGATCTGGCCCGGGGGCTGGATAGTTTGAGCTGACGCGGGCGGGTGTTTCCCGCCCTACTGCGCTAACGTCAAGCGAGACTGCGTTTGATTGGCCATGTCCTGGTTGCCCAGGGCTTTATACAGCAGGGTCAGCTCCGACAACACGATATCCAGCTCTGGCTTATTGTGAGTGATGTCCGCATCCAGAATATCAGCGGCCTGTACATACAATGGCAGGGCTCGGGCAAAAAGGCTGGCCATTCGGGTGGTTTTATTTTTGTCGGCGGTGCTGGACGGGTTGGATTCATCCGCGTCCTGGTCACTCATTCGAGCTTGAACATGGTACACGTTGGCCAGGATATACATCAGCATTGCCAACTGCGGGTCCGACGGATTTAAGACGTGCTCCGCGATACCCAGGGCCTCTTCGTACATTTTGCTGGCGGTGCGATATTTGCCCTGTTCGACATACAGTGTGCCCAGGTCCAGCAGGGATTGCGCCACTTCCTGATGCTCCCCACCGTAAAACGATTTTTTCACTTTCACCCAATTTTGCAACACATCCGCAGCTTCCTGAAGTTTGTTTTGCGCAATGTAGATATTAGTGAGGCTGGAAACGGCATTGGCGACATAGGGGTGATTTGGTCCCAGTGTTATGGTCCAACTGTCAATAGCTTTTCGGTAAAGTGATTCCGCCTGCGGGTAATGTTTTTGGTGATCATGCAAAACGGCAAGATTGTAGTTTGATTGCGCAACGGAGGGATGAGCCGGCCCGTAGGCGTGAGTGCGAATGTCCAGAGCCCGTTGATGATAGCGTTGGGAAAGCTCGTATTTTTGTAACGAAAAATAGATATTTCCGAGATTGGTTAGTGCAATGGCTGTGTCCGGGTGCCCCGGGCTCAGTTGACGCTCAAGGATAGCCAGCGCATCCAACAGATAGGCTTTTGCAGCGATAAGGTCATCGAAGCTCTGACTGACAATGCCTAGCTTCAGCAATGAGTCAGCGGTGTTGGTGTTGTCAATACCGTAAGCGACGGAGGCGATATCATAGGCGCGTTGCGCCACCTGTTTCGCCTGTTCGTATTGGCCATGTTCGTAGTGCATGACAAAACGGTTGGTCAATTCGGTCCAAATTTGTTCTGCCAGTTCTGTGGTTTCGTGGAGTGAATACGCTGCGGCTTGCTGGCCGCCGTTTTCCCACACATTTTTTTCCCCTAAATGGGGAAGAGAGGAGGCTGGGTTGACAGAGGCAACACTGTTGCCAAAGCCTGCCAGCAATAGCAATGCTCCGAGCCCGATGTGTTTGGTGATGCTGTTCATGTCCCATGCCCCTTGCCGCGTTTGTTGATGGTTGGCGTTGAGTCGGTGGTTGAAAATGGGCCTTAGCCCAACAACGCGACCGCGCTTAATTCCCGGTATCGTCCGGCGGATGTAGGGCTTTAAGCGTTTTTGTGTGGAGAGCCTGTGGGCGCGGGAGAATAGAGAGGGATGGCGTGTGTATGCGATGGGGGAGTGTTAAGGGGTTACACCCGTGGTGTTTAAGGATGCTAGCAACTCGTGCGCATCGAGAATGTCTTTCGTCGTCTGACCTTCGGTGATGGCGGCCAAGTGGTTTCGCAGCAGTGCCCGGGTGTGCTCTAGCGGGTATTGCGGCTGCGCGTTGTTTTGGCACTGCTGTGCCCGGCAGCGTGCAAGGCTGGTGGCACTACGCAGGCTGAGCCCATGGGCGTTTTGTTCGCAAGCTTGTTGCAGTGAACGGGAGAACAGGGCGTCTGCGTGCGGATAGTCAGGTGGACTTTCGCGCAAATAAAGTTCGCCTTGGATGCGCAGTAATTCGGCGGTGAAAAAACCTTCGCCGGTGATGGCGGTTTCTTCCAAGGCGTTGTCAATAATGTGT
>JAADHZ010000138.1 GCA_013151575.1 Gammaproteobacteria bacterium | reverse complement strand
CACAGCGATGGTCTGGCGACATCAGGAACTGGAATCCGGTGACTGAAGTTTGGTTGAATCCACCAAAAGAGGTGCGAGCCGAAGAGCAAAGATTGCTTAAGGCTGCGTAAGAAATACCGGACATCTTTGTTGACAAACACCGCCTGGGCAATGCCGTTCCTAGCGTGCAAGTAATGCCGGACACTGTATCTCTGGATGCCGAACTACAGCCGTCGCCCCGCAATATTATTGACCTGGGCGAGTCCGTCACGTTGTCTTTTTTACCACAAAATGTGCCCAGCTTGCTCACCTTTGCCTTATATGGTGGATGGACAACCCCCCGTCACGATTGATGCCTTACTATAGGCATAAAATGACCCCAGTACGAGGGCAAGATACCGGTAACCGCTGTCATTAGTGACGGCTTGCAAACCATTACCCGCACCACATGTCTTTGTGGATGCGATTATTGACACAAGACTTTGTGTGGCCTATTGTGTCAATTAGGAGGTGCCCAACATGGCAACGAATTTAGCAATTGATGACAAGCTATTGAAAGAGGCGCTATTGATTAGCGGGTTAAAAACAAAAAAAGATACCGTAAATCACGCTCTAAAAGAATTTATAGATCGTCGTAAACAATTGGAAATAATAGGTTTGTTTGGTAAATTAGATCCAGATCCTGATTATGATTATAAGAAGGCTAGAGTGCTTTGAAGGTTGTCGTAGATACACCAATTTGGTCGTATGCTCTAAGGTCAGAGAGAGAAGGGTACGAATTACATGTCCAAGAGTTTGAAGCTCTCATTTCAGATCAAAGAGTGGTCATGCTTGGGCCAGTCAGGCAAGAAGTGTTATCAGGTTATAGCGATAAGCTTAGATTTAATAAATTAAACAATAAATTAAGATATTTTGAAAATACGAAGATAATTGATGGTGATTATGTTCAAGCGGCAATATTTTCAAATACATGCCGCTCAAAAGGTATTCAGGGCTCCCATATTGATTTCCTGATTTGTGCCGTGGCATTTCGATTAAAGTTAGAAATATTCACAACGGATAATGATTTTTCTTATTATGAAAAACATATACCAATAAAACTATTCAAAATGTAAAAGCAGCTAACGAATTAGGCTTTCTATTACCCATAATTCTACGACCAATCAGTAAGGCCGCTTGGTCGTGGCTAGCTGTCGTCAGTACAAAAAATGGCACATAATACTGAGTTGTTGCGCCCATCTTTTTGGCTTAAACAGCTAAAGAGTGAAGTCCTTATTGAGAATATACGGAAACAGAAAAAACATCATCAACAAATCAAAAAAGATACGAGGCCTGACTCGCAACAACATTCGCCTGAGAATTGTTATATTGACCAACTAATCTGTCGGATACTGCACCCGGCACTAACTCAATAGTTCTGTCTATTTTTACTTTATCGATATCGATATGGGCATAGGCAATATCAAAATGCCACGGAGAAAAGGCGGGAATGTAACTTGCACCTACATGAATACTAAATCGGTCACTATCTGGAATGTGCGGTAGGGGGTTAGATTTGTTGGAAACGGGGCTTTGATCCCATAAAAACCCGGCCCTGAGTATCCAGCGCTGATTTAATTTCAATTGCGACCCGAGAGAAAAACGCCAGGTATCCTGCCAATTCGCTGTAATAACTTTGTCTGGTAGGTTGCCACCTAGCGTGATGCGTATATTTTCAAATCGACTCCAGCGTGTCTGTGCGGCAGTTGCCAATAGCAACAGATTAGGGGTGATAGGAATTGCTGTATTGATTGAAATCGTTTCAGGGAGATCGATGCTCGTTTTTGCACTTACAGTGCCATTGTTGGTCGATAAATCACCGGTGAGTGCGGAGGTCTTTAGCGTTCCGTCCAGCTTATGTTGAATGGATGACCGAAAGGAAAAACTTACTTTTGCCCCGCCATCAAACGCATACATCAACCCCATGTTGTATCCATAGCCCCAGTTGCTGCCTTGGATTTCTGCCAGCCCGTCTGCCCCTCCTGTATAAATCGCTTCGCTTAGTTTTGTTTCGATATGTTGAGCGCTGAGCCCTGCGCCGATGGATAAGTTGCCATTTATGCGATAAGCGATGGATGGATTTATATCGATAACGGTTAGCCCGGCCTCAATCACTTGATAACGTCCGACCCAGGTTGGACTATATTCGGTGCGTAAACCAAACGGGGCGGTTATTGCGAGGCCATATTTCAGCGCTTTATCCTGGCCAAGTACAATAAAAATACTCGGGATATTCGCCGAAGTTCCCCCGTTACTATCTCCACCTGTTGACGGCATATCGGACCCAAGAGGTTCTGCGTAGAACCTGAGTTCGTAAAGGGAAATGACACACGGCTTCGGTAAATGCCTAACTGAAAGCGGTTGTTCTCAAGGAGCGTCATCTCTGCGGGATTGTCAAAAGCCGCAGACAGATCATCCCCAGCTAAACTGCCGCCAGCGGTCGCTCGCCCAATCTGCGTTACTGAATGTCCCGCTAGTTGAAATCCTGCGGCATTCGCCACGGAACACCATGAAAAAATGACTGAAAACAATACGACTAATCGACGAGATTCCATTCTCTCTCCCCTCCTAAAAAACATAGTTTAGTGGTTTGTTCTGGCGCATAAACAAAAAGTAAGGGAGCGGCAGCGAGACAATATACAAATGCGCTCCAGCCAACCATCATTCTCCACAATACCTCTTTAAACCCGCAGACCGTGGCCGAGTGGTTGCGGTGCGGTTTTTTAAGGGAAATAAGCAATGCGCTTAAGTTAAGCGCACCCAGCCAAAAACCGGGGCTGCCTAGAAGTCTGTCGCTTTACCAGGCCTGATGCCTGTAAACACAGAGGTCACAGAGACGCAAAGACACGGAGAAAAACACCAAAACCTCTGTGTCTCTGCGACCCCTGCGCAACAAACACTATGTTTTTTGTTTCCATATTCTGTGGTACACACTGAACCTCTAAACCTTAATTCGCCATGGGCACTGGCTGCCCAATGCTGACTTGGCGGATAAAAAAACAGGCATACATTCCTTAACTTAATGGCATTGGGGAAACCAGGCTATACAACCTGTACGGTATTCTGCCTCCCCTGTAGCTCTTGGTTTTTTTAAGAAGGCAGAGGTATCTCTATTCAGTAGGCGGAGAAATTTTGGCGGGAGCGCGGCTAAATATCGTGTTATTCCTGATATGGCTCGCCGCCCAAAGCCTTCCAGCGATTGACGATGGTGCAAAACAGCTCGGCGGTTTTTTCCGCGTCATACACTGCGGAGTGGGCGCGGCTGTTGTCCCATTCGATACCAGCCATTTCGATAGCGCGGGCCAGTACCGTCTGACCATAGGCCAGGCCGCCGAGGGTGGCGGTGTCGAAGGTGCTGAACTGGTGGAAGGGGTTGCGTTTGATGCCCACTCGCGCCACTGCGGCTTTAACAAACGCTAAGTCGAAAGCAGGATTGTGGCCCACCAGCACCGCGCGGGTGCAGCCCGCTTCTTTTACTGCGCGGCGCACTGGCGGTAGCACCTTGGCCAGCGCGGCCTCCTCCGTGTGCGCGATGCGCAGCGGGTGGTGGGGGTCGATGCCGGTGAAGGCCAGTGCCGCCGCTTCCAAATTGGCACCAGGAAAGGGCTTGACGTGGGCGCTGAGGGTTTGGTCCATCTGCAACAGGCCTCGGCGGTCCATGCGCAGCGTGACGGCAGCGATCTCCAGCAGCGCATCGGTTTCTGAATTAAAACCGGCGGTCTCTACGTCCACCACCACCGGCAGGAAGCCGCGGAAACGCCGGGAGATGGCGGACGACGGCTGCTCGTTGTCGGTGTTTAGGTCAATTTCCACGTTAGGATTTCTCCGGCATAAAACGGCACCAGGGATTGGTTGCCGAAGGTATATTCTCGTGGGACGTCCCAGTCCCGTTTTTCCAGCACCACGGTATTGGTGTTGCGCGGCAGGCCATAAAAATCCGCCCCGAAGTGGCCAGCAAAGGCGTTGAGCCTGTCGAGTGCACCGACCTGCTCGAAGGCGGTGGCGTACAGCTCCAGCGCGGCATGGGCGCTGTAGATACCGGCGCAGCCGCAGGCGGATTCTTTGGCCTCGCGGGCGTGGGGCGCACTGTCAGTGCCGAGGAAAAATTTCGGGTTGCCGCTGGTGGCAGCAGCCAGCAATGCCTCGCGGTGGCTTTCGCGTTTGAGCACCGGCAGGCAATAATGGTGCGGGTGTATGCCGCCCACCAGCAGGGCGTTGCGGTTCAGCAGAATGTGCTGGGGAGTGATGGTAGCAGCGATGTTGTCCGGGGCGTCTAACACGAAGCCCACGGCCTCTTGGGTGGTGATGTGCTCGAACACGATTTTCAGATTGGGGAATTGCCGAGTCAGTGGTGTCAGCTGTGTGTCGATGAAACGTTTTTCCCGATCAAATACATCCACGGCAGGGTCGGTGACCTCGCCATGCACCAGCAGCGGTAAGCCGTGCTGTTCCATGGCTGCCAGCGCCGGGTAGGTTTTTTTCAATTTGCTGACGCCGCTGTCGGAATGGGTGGTGGCACCGGCTGGGTACATTTTTACTGCAAACACCTGGCCGCTGTTTTTGGCGCGGGAGATCTCGTCCGGCGTGGTGTGGTCAGTGAGGTAGAGGGTCATCAGCGGTTCGAAATCACTGTCCGTCGGCAGGGCGGACTTGATGCGTTGCCGGTAGGCCAGCGCCAGCTCAGTGGTGGTCACCGGTGGCCGCAGGTTGGGCATGATGATGGCTCGACCGAACTGCCGGGCGGTGTGCGCGATGACCGCTGCCATGGCGGCGTTGTCCCGCAGGTGCAGGTGCCAGTCGTCGGGACGGGTCAGTTTCAGGATGGTGGGAGTGTGCGGCAAGTGCTGACCTGGTGGTGGCGGCTCAAAAAAGGAGGCGACATTATGCCATGTTTGGGGCGCACTGACGGAGTGGATTGAATAGAATGCGGGTTCACTACCCATCAGGCTGGCGCGCACTGCGCGTTTTTATTTCTGGAATACATCATGCGCGCACCCCGAATTTATCAACCCGTCCCTCTCGCCACCGGCCAGATTGTTGAGCTGAATGCACAGGCCACGGCACACCTCACTCGAGTGCTGCGCCTGCGGGTGGGCGATGCGCTGGTGGTTTTTAATGGCGAGGAGGGCGGGGAATATGCGGCGCGAGTGCGCGAGGTGGGACGGCGGGCGGCCAGCATTGACGTCGGCGAATTTGTGGACGGTGGCCCGGAGTCGCCGCTGGAACTGGTGCTGGTGCAGGGGATTTCACGTGGGGAGCGCATGGATTACACGGTGCAAAAGGCAGTGGAACTCGGTGTGTCGCGTATTGTGCCGGTGTTGACCGAGCGCACAGTGGTGAATTTGAAGGGTGACCGGGTGACCCGTCGTCGCGAACATTGGCAGTCGGTGGTGAACAGCGCCTGCGAGCAAAGCGGGCGCAATCGGGTGCCGGTGGTGGCGGAACCGCTGGCGCTGGCGGATTATTTCAAGGTTTGCGAGTCGTCCCCGTCCAGCGGGCTTGGCCTGGTCCTGCATCATCGCGCCGGGGCCGGGTTGGCAGGCATGTCGTCGCCGCAGGGTCCGGTGACGTTGTTGGTGGGCCCGGAGGGGGGCTTGTCCGGTGGGGAAATTACCCGGGCGGAGGATGTGGGTTTTTTGCCGCTGAGGTTGGGGCCACGGGTGCTGCGCACGGAAACGGCGGCGGTGGCCAGCCTGGCGGTATTGCAGTGGTTGTGGGGGGATTTTACGGGTCCTGTCTCGGATTGTGGAGGGGGAGCATGAATGTGTTGCAGTGGTTGCGGCGGGCGCGCTTTTTATCGGACCGGCAGCGGCTGGAATGGTATCCACCGTTTTGGTTGATGCGGGTGCGGGTGCTGGAAATGCATGATGACTGGCGAGTGTTGCGTCTGCGCCTGCCGTTGAATGCCCTTTCACGAAACATGAGCGACAGCATGTTTGGCGGTTATCAAGCCAGCATCGCGGACCCTATCGCGGCGCTGGCCTGTGCCCGCCGTTTTCCCGGCCACGAGGTGTGGACCCGCGCTATGGCCATTGATTTTGTCGCCGAGGGTAACTCTGATCTGGAGTTGCGGTTTGTGTTTTCCGATGCCGTTGATGCGCAGATTCGCGCCGACCTTGCCGCCAAGGGGCGTAGTACGCCTAGCTTTGAGTATGCGCTTTATCGTCAGGATGGGACGGTTTGTAGCCGTGTGACCAATACGGTGGCAATCCGTCCCAAGGGTTACATCGGCCCTGCGTCGGATAAATCCGATAGTTGAAAAAGAGGCTGACCTTTAATAAGAAGTAACGCTATACTCCGGCGGGATGCCGGGGGCAGTACCAACTTTTCAGGGAATCACCCGCGATGTTTTTTGAGAGCAGCACACGCCAAAAATAGCCATTCCCCGCTGTCGTCGGGGAGTGTAAACTTAATGTTAGGTTACCGTTTCCGCTGGTGTTGCTCTTTATCGAAAACAGAGCTGTGGTTAAAATAACGATGGACTCGTAAATGCCATGACGTTGCCGCGCGTATTGCGGGGCGTACGAGGCGTTAGAAGGACGGAATAATATGCAACAGGTCACGCAGCGAAATGTACAACAGCATTCGCGACAAGACTCACAACAGGATTCACAATCACAAGAAACGTTTGCCAGTCGATTGGCGCGGTTGATTCAGGAGCATGATATCTCCCATGCGGAGGTTGGCCGCATCGTAGGTGTTTCCGGCCAGGCCGTTGGCAAATGGGCCAAGGGTGGAAATATCGAATACGAAAATCTACAGGCCCTGTCGCGTCATTTTGGCGTCAACTGGATCTGGCTGCGCTACGGCGATGATGCCATGGTTGCGTTCAGCGAGCGTCGCACGGGCAGCAAAGCCCGCCGTGCGGTGATCCGGGACATCGTGGAAAATGAGCAGCGCGTGCGGCTGGCACTCGGAATTGCGGAGATAGGCACTTGGGATCTGGATATTATCGGCGACCAGCTGGTGATGTCAGATGTGACTCGGCAATTGCTGGGAGTGCCCGGCGATGCGCCAGATGCGGGCAAGGATGGCTTGCTGGACTGCGTGAGCGAGGCAGAGCGTGCCATGGTCGATGAGGCCCTGATCCGAGTGTTGGAAAATCACCAGTTGTCCTTTGATGTCACTCATGGTGTTAATGGCCGCAGTGTCCGGGTGCGGCAACGTGGCAAGGTCGTGACCGATGATGTGGGGCGGCCAGTACGGATGATGTGCGTCATCACTGCGGCGGATAACGCTTAACCTGCTGTCACCCAACCTTCTTTCCGGCTCTGCAATCCCGACCGGGGTTGTAGAGCCGTAATGTTAACTGGCTGTAATTAGTGGTGTTTTGCCAGCTCGATCGACGGTGTAGCCTCGTCGGTCAACCTCCTGCCAACTTGACCCGATCAGGCAAAACGACGATGATACGCCGCTTTTAGCGCCCCCCTGCCATTCAGAAAGACAGGGAGGCATTGTTACGCCCTCAGCTCGAAAATCACCCCTAATCAACAATTTACGTGATGAATTTTCGAGTGTGGTGTTACGATCCACATGACGGCCCGTTTGCGATTGGCACAGGTCGGAGAGAATTCAGGGTAGTCCAAACAATCCCAGGTGCGTGTTGCAAACCTGCTGACGTTGTTAAAGGCGCCCTTCAATAGAGGTTGAAAGCATGTCCCAGCAATCACAAACGCCGGATGTTGACGCGGTTGAAACCCACGAGTGGCTTGAAGCCCTCGAAGCGGTCATTGAAAACGAAGGGGTCGAACGCGCCCATTTCCTGCTGGAGCAGATGATCGACAAGGCGCGACGCTCGGGCGCCAACCTGCCGTTCTCCGCCAGCACGGCATACGTGAACACCATTCCGCCGCATATGGAAGCGCCCCTGCCGGGTGATCAGGCGCTTGAGGATCGTATCCGCTGTTACATTCGCTGGAACGCCATGGCGATGGTGGTGAAGGCCAACCGCAAAAGCGCCGAACTGGGCGGACATATCGCCACCTTTGCGTCGGCAGCGACTCTTTACGATATCGGTTTCAATCATTTCTGGCGCGCACCCAGCCACGAGCACGGCGGCGATCTGATTTTTTTCCAGGGGCACGCCTCCCCCGGCACCTACGCCCGCGCGTATCTTGAAGGTCGGCTGACCGAAGGTCAGTTGGACCGCTTCCGTCAGGAAGTGGATGGCGATGGCCTGTCGTCGTACCCGCATCCGCATTTGATGCCGGATTTCTGGCAGTTTCCCACCGTGTCCATGGGCCTGGGACCGATCATGTCCATTTATCAGGCGCGGTTCATGAAGTACCTGCAACACCGTTCCCTGGCCGATACCAAAGCGCGCCGAGTGTGGGCCTTTATTGGTGACGGCGAGTCCGACGAGCCGGAAACCCTGGGAGCTATTTCCCTGGCCGGTCGTGAGAAACTGAGCAACCTGACCTGGGTGGTGAACTGCAATCTGCAACGCCTCGACGGCCCGGTGCGCGGCAACGGCAAAATCGTGCAGGAACTGGAAGCCAGCTTCCGTGGCGCCGGTTGGAATGTCATCAAGGTGCTGTGGGGCAGCTACTGGGATCCATTGCTGGCCAAGGATAAAAATGGCCTGTTGCAGCAGCGCATGATGGAATGCGTGGATGGCGACTTCCAAAACTACAAATCCAAAGACGGCGCTTACGTGCGCGAACACTTCTTCGGCAAGTACCCGGAGCTGAAGGCCATGGTGGCGAAAATGTCCGACGAGGACATTTGGCGTCTCAATCGTGGCGGCCATGATCCACACAAGGTTTACGCGGCCTATAAGGCAGCAGTGGATCACAAAGGCCAGCCCACGGCGATCCTGGCACAGACCGTGAAGGGTTACGGCATGGGCTCCGCCGGTGAGGCGCAGAACCGTACCCATTCACAAAAGAAATTACAGGATGATGAAATGCTCGCGTTCCGCGACCGTTTCAATATTCCGCTGAACGACGAAGACGCCGCTGCGGGCAAATATTTCAAGCCTGCCGATGACAGCACCGAGATGCAATACATGCGGGCGCGCCGTCAGGCGCTGGGTGGCCATCTGCCGACCCGCAAAAACGTCGCCGCACCGCTGGAAATCCCGCCGCTGTCGATGTTCGATGCCATCCTCGCCGGTAGCGGTGAAAAGGAAATATCCACCACCATGGCCTGGGTGCGCATGTTGAATCTGCTGTGCCGCGATAAGACCATCGGCAAAAACGTCGTGCCCATCGTGCCCGATGAGGCGCGTACCTTCGGCATGGAAGGCATGTTTCGCCAGCTCGGCATTTACTCCTCGGTGGGGCAGTTGTACACGCCGCAGGACAAAGACGAAATCATGTTCTATAAAGAGGACAAAAGCGGCCAAATCCTTGAAGAGGGCATTAACGAAGCCGGTGCCATGTCGTCGTGGATTGCCGCGTCCACTGCGTACAGTTCGCACGGCATCAACATGATTCCGTTTTATATTTACTACTCGATGTTTGGTTTCCAGCGCATTGGCGACCTGGCCTGGGCGGCCGGTGACATGCAGGCGCGCGGTTTCCTGATTGGTGGCACCGCCGGTCGCACCACGCTGGCCGGAGAGGGCTTGCAGCACCAGGACGGTCACAGCCTGATCATGTCCGGCACCATTCCCAACTGTGTCAGTTATGACCCCACGTTCAGTTATGAAATGGCAGTGATCATCCACGACGGCATGCGTCGCATGTTTGCCGAGCAGCAGGACGTGTTTTATTACGTCACCGCGATGAACGAAAACTATAGCCACCCGGCCATGCCCAAGGGCGCCGAAGATGGCATCGTCAAAGGTTTGTACCTGTTTCGCTCTGCGGCCAAAAAAGGCGGCAAGAAAAAGGTGCAGCTGATGGGGTCCGGTGCGATCCTGCGCGAAGTGATTGCGGCCGCTGATCTGCTGCGTGACGACTGGGGAGTCGATGCCGACATCTGGAGCGCCACCAGTTTCACCGAGCTGGCCCGAGACGCACGTGACTGCGACCGCTGGAACCGCCTGCATCCCACCAAAAAGGCGCGTGTGCCCTATGTAACGCAATGCCTCGAAGGGCAAGCCGGGCCGGTGATCGCGGCAACCGACTATATCCAGTTATACGCGGACAAAATTCGCAAGTGGGTGCCGGCGCGTTACGAGGTGCTGGGTACTGACGGTTTTGGCCGCAGCGATACCCGTGCCCAGCTGCGCAAGCACTTCGAGGTGAACAGTGTCCATGTGACAGTGGCGGCATTGAAGGCGCTGGCCGACGAAGGTGTGCTGTCCGCCAAGACCGTGGCTGAGGCCATTGCTAAATACGGCATTGATCCCGAAAAAATCAACCCACTGCACGCTTGACCGCAGCGGAGGTAATCAACGTGACAAAAGAAGCGGATGTAAAAGGCAACGTCAAAGAAATCCTGATACCGGATATTGGCGATTTTGATGCCGTTGAAGTCATTGAAATACTGGTGCAGGCGGGCGATACCATCGCTGTGGAAGATTCGCTGATCTCTGTGGAATCCGACAAAGCCACCATGGAAATTCCCGCGCCTGAAGCGGGCGTGGTGAAGGAAGTGAAAGTGGCGCTGGGGGACAACGTGTCCGAAGGCAGTGTGTTGTTATTGCTGGCGCCCGTTACGGGTGCCGCTGCTGAAGTGACGGATGCCGAACCGACCGCCTTGGTGGCAGAACCGGCTCCCGACACTGTTCCAGCCAAGCCAACACCAACACCCGCGCCGGTCAAAACCTCGCCCACCGCAAAAATTGATGAAGTGAGTTTCTCCACGGCCTACGCCAGCCCGGCGGTGCGCAAATTCGCCCGCGAGCTGGGTGTGGATCTGGGGCGGGTGGACGGCAATGGTCGCAAGGGCCGCATCACCCGGGAGGACGTGCAAGCATTTGTGAAGTGCACCTTGGCACAGGGTGGCGGCGGTGGCTTGGATGTCGCGCCGATGCCGGAGATCGACTTCAGCCAGTGGGGAGAGGTGGAGACACAGGCCCTCACCAAGATCAACAAACTCACTGGCCAGTTCCTGCACCGCAACTGGGTTACCGTGCCCCACGTCACCCAGTTCGACGAGGCGGATATCACCGACCTTGAAGCCTTCCGCAAATCCATGGCGGCCGAGTACAAGGACAAGGGCATCAAAATTACGCCATTGGTGTTCTTGATGAAGGCGGTGGTTTCTGCGCTGAAGCAATACCCGCGTTTTAATTCATCGCTGGATGCCAGTGGCGAAAACTTCATTCTCAAACAGTATTTCAACGTGGGTATTGCGATTGATACCCCCGGTGGACTGGTGGTGCCGGTGGTGCGCGACGTGGATCGCAAATCCCTGGTGGACCTGGCGCAGGAGCTGGGTGAGATTTCCATCAAGGCGCGTGATCGCAAGCTCAAGCCCGCCGACATGCAGGGCGGCTGCATTACTATTTCCAGTTTAGGCGGTATCGGCGGTACCCAATTTACTCCGATCGTAAATGCCCCGGAAGTGGCCATACTCGGTGTCTCGCGCCATAAAATGCAGCCAGTGTGGAACGGCACGGAATTTGAACCGCGCCTGGTGCTGCCGCTGTCGCTATCGTACGACCATCGCGTCATCGACGGTGCCGACGGTGCCCGTTTCACCTCTTTCCTCAGTCGCGTGCTGTCCGATACGCGTCGTTTGCTGCTCTGATTGGGGAAACAAAAATGAGCACATTAATTGAAATTAAGATCCCAGATATTGGTGATTTCGACAGCGTCGAGGTCATCGAAATTCTGGTGAACGTGGGCGACACCATCGCCGAGGAAGACTCGCTGATTTCCGTGGAGTCCGACAAGGCCACCATGGAAATTCCCGCCCCCCGCGCCGGAGTGGTGAAGGAAATTCTGCTGTCGCTGGGTGAGCAGGTGTCGCAAGGCTCTCCCATTTTGATGTTGGAGGCCAGTGACATTGCCGCAGACTCTGCGCCTGCGTCGCAGGGAAGCGCACCTTCCGCACCGGAGTTATCAGCCGCAGAACCTGCTCCGGCGCCACAGGCCGACCGCTACAATGGTAACGTGGATGTCAGTGCCGAAGTGGTGGTACTGGGTTCCGGTCCCGGCGGTTATACCGCCGCGTTTCGCGCCGCAGACCTGGGCAAAAAAGTGGTGCTCATCGAACGCTACGACAGCATCGGTGGCGTGTGCCTGAACGTGGGCTGCATTCCGTCCAAGGCGCTGCTGCACACCGCGCAGGTCATTAATGAAGCGGCGGAATTCGGCGACATCGGCGTCAGTTTCAACACGCCCGAGGTGGACCTCGACAAGCTGCGCGGCCACAAGGATGCCGTGGTGGGCAAGCTCACTGGTGGCCTGCGCCAGCTAGCCAAACAGCGCAAGGTGCAGATCGTTAACGGCTACGGCCGTTTCACGTCGGCCAACACCATCGAGGTGGCGGCGGACGGCAACAAAACCGTGGTGGGTTTCGACAATGCCATCATCGCCGCCGGTTCCCGCGTCACCAAGCTGCCGTTTATTCCGTGGGACGACCCTCGGGTGATGGATTCCACTGACGCGTTGGAAATCCAGGAAATTCCGAAACGACTACTTGTGGTTGGCGGTGGCATCATCGGCCTGGAAATGGCCACGGTGTACGACGCGTTGGGCTCCAAAGTCACCGTGGTGGAATTGTCGCCCGGCCTGATCCCCGGTGCTGATCGCGACGTGGTGCGACCGCTGGAACGGCGGATCAAAAAGCGTTACGAAAATATTTATCTGAACACCAAAGTGACCGCCATTGAGCCCACTGAAGCGGGCATGCTGTGCTCCTTCGAGGGCCCTCTTAATGGAAAGAAAGGGGCCCCGGAAAACGATACCTTCGACCGCGTGCTGGTAGCCATCGGCCGCTCGCCCAATGGCTTGTTGATTGATGCTGACAAAGCGGGCGTGGCGGTGGATGAACGCGGCTTTATTGCCGTGGACAAACAGCAGCGCACCAATGTTGCGCACATCTTCGCCATCGGCGACGTGGTGGGCCAGCCCATGCTGGCGCACAAGGCCACCCACGAGGGCAAAGTGGCCGCGCAGGTGATCGCCGGGCAGAAATCCTATTTCGACGCCCGCACCATTCCGTCGGTGGCCTACACGGACCCGGAAGTGGCGTGGATGGGTAAGACTGAAGACGAATGCAAGTCCGAAGGCATTGCGTATACCAAGGGCGTGTTTCCTTGGGCGGCCAGCGGACGTTCGCTGTCGCTGGGCCGTGACGAAGGCATGACCAAGCTGCTGTTCGGTGCGGATCATCGCCTCATCGGCGCAGCCATGACCGGCCCCAACGCTGGTGAACTGGTGGCGGAGGCGGTGCTGGCGCTGGAGATGGGAGCGGATATCGAAGATATTGCCCTCAGCATCCACCCTCACCCTACATTGTCGGAAACCTTTAACTTTGCGGCGGAAGTGGCCGAAGGGACTTGTACGGATATCTACGTTCCTAAAAGGGTGAAAGGGAAAAAGTGAACACCCGTCGACCCGGGCGGACACACGTCAGGATGGTGCGGACTCAATGATCGAAAAATCGGATCTGGACGGCTTGGAATTACTGGGCGATGGCGAATCGTTTCGCGAAGAGCTGTGTCGGCTGATCGAGACTGTGCCCATGTTCGGCGACCTGGCACACGCGGAAGTGCAGACCCTGGCTCGGTATATTCGGGCCTACGAGGCGAAAAAGGGCACGGAGATTTTTCGCGAAGGCGCCAAGGGACAGTTCATGTGCATTGTGTTGTCCGGGCGGGTGGATATCTTCAAGGAAACCTTGGAGCGGGAAAAAAAGAAAGTGGCGACGGTGCGGCCGGGCAAGTCTCTGGGTGAAATGTCGTTGCTGGATGAACTGCCCTACTCAGCCACCGCCCTGGCTAGCGAGGACAGCCAACTGCTAATGCTCACCAAAATGAACTTCGAGCGTTTTACCGAGGAGCAGCCCTTGCTGTGCAACATGCTGCTGCGGCAGATTGCTCGGCTCATGAGCCTGCGGCTGCGTCAGACCACGGGCATCCTGCTGGATTATCTCAGCCACGATAGTTAATCCCGGCAAAACACCCTCAATAATTTACAATTGTACGAGTGGGCAATGCCCGCCGTACGAATCGAACCAGGTTTTGAAACTTATGTCGAAAGCAAACATCAACAAAGTCGTGCTTGCCTATTCCGGCGGGCTGGATACCTCCATTATCCTCAAGTGGTTGCAGGATGAATACGATTGCGAGGTGGTGACCTTCACCGCCGATATCGGTCAAGGCGAGGAAGTGGAACCGGCACGCGAAAAGGCCAAGGCCGCGGGTGTGAAGGAAATCTACATCGACGATCTGCGCGAGGAATACGCGCGCGATTTTGTGTTCCCGATGTTTCGCGCCAACGCCATTTATGAGGGCGAATACCTGCTGGGTACTTCCATCGCGCGGCCGCTAATTTCCAAACGCCAGATCGAGATCGCTACCGAGACCGGCGCCGATGCGGTGTCCCACGGCGCCACCGGCAAGGGTAACGACCAGGTACGTTTCGAACTGGGCTATTACGGACTGAAACCCGATGTTCACGTCATCGCCCCGTGGCGCGAATGGGACCTCAACTCCCGCGAAAAACTCATGGCCTATGCGGAGACCCACGGCATTCCCGTGGAACAAAAACGGGGTAAAAAATCCCCTTATTCCATGGATGCCAACCTGCTGCATATTTCCTACGAAGGCGGCGTGCTAGAAGACCCGTGGGCAGGCCCGGAAGAGGACATGTGGCGCTGGAGCGTGTCGCCGGAAAATGCGCCGGATACGGCCACCGTTATCGAACTGAATTTTGAAAAGGGCGACATTGTCGCCATCGACGACCAGCCCATGAGCCCGGCACAGGTGATGGCGCATTTGAACACCGTGGCCGGTGCCAACGGCATCGGCCGTGACGACATCGTGGAAAACCGCTACGTGGGCATGAAGTCGCGCGGTTGTTACGAAACGCCAGCGGGCACGGTGATGCTTAAGGCTCATCGCGCCATGGAATCCATCACCCTGGACCGTGAGGTGGCGCACCTCAAAGATGAATTGATGCCGCGTTACGCGACGTTGATCTACAACGGCTATTGGTGGGCGCCGGAGCGGAAAATATTGCAGGAAATGATTGATGCGTCGCAGGTGACCGTCAACGGTCGGGTGCGTCTTAAATTGTACAAAGGCAATGTCATTGTCGAAGGGCGAGAATCCGCTACGGACAGCCTGTTTGATGCCAACATCGCCACCTTCGAAGATGATGAAGGCGCTTACAATCAGCAGGATGCTGAAGGTTTCATCAAACTCAATGCCTTACGCATGCGTATCGCTGCACGGAAGTAATATTTCAACAATCTCCGGCGGTGGTCGTTGCATTTCCCTTCTTGCCGGGATGCACGGACGATCATCGAGTCTACCCGCCAGCCAGTGGTCGCAACGCGTGACACGGCGGGCAACGTGAGCGAGGTGGTGTGTGTCGGCAACGTCTGCCGACCACACTGCTCACCACCGCCAGCCCCTCATGGGCACCTCTTCAAAAACATCTTTCCCTGTAACATTTCTGCTTGTTATTCATCTGCTTGACGTGACGAGCAGGCCCGGACTATTTTTTTTGAGCCGTGTGCCGATAGTCCTGCTCTGATGTGCTGCACAAAGACCATTTTGGTCGTTTATTTAATAACGTCAACGGAGATCGTCAAAAATGAAAAACAGTAAACTCATCGCCCAGACCGCATTGGCCAGCTTGTTTGCCGTCGGAGTCATGGTGGTCAGCGAGCCGGTGGAAGCGGGCAAAAAAGATATGGAAAAATGTTACGGCATTGTGAAGGCAGGGCAAAATGACTGCCAGACCTCCAGCAGCTCCTGCGCCGGTACCTCGGAAGTCGATGCCAAACCCACCGCCTTCATCGTGGTGCCCAAAGGCACGTGCGACAAAATCGTTGGCGGTAACCGTAGCCCCAAGGCGTAAAAAAATGACCACCCAGTCAAGTGCGCCGCACTACGGTGCGACAGTGTCGATCCCGCCGCGTGCGGGCATCGGCCTGCGCGCCGAGCACTATGACGAGGTCGTGCAACAGCTTCCCGATGTGGGTTGGTTTGAGGCCCACAGTGAAAACTATTTCGGCATCGCCGGTGGTCGTGGTGGCAGGCCGGTGTCCTGTCTCGAACGGGTGCGGGAACACTACCCGGTGAGCCTGCACGGCGTAGGGCTTTCACTGGGTTCCACCGATCCATTGGATCAACGGCATCTGCATGCGTTGAAAACGCTGGTGGAGCATATTCAACCGGGGTTGGTTTCCGAGCACATCTCCTTCAGTTCCGTCGAGGGTCGGTATCTCAACGACCTGCTGCCCCTGCCTTATACCGAAGAAGCATTACGACACATGGTGGATCGCGTTTCGGCGGTGCAGGATTTTCTCGGTCGTCAGATTCTGGTTGAAAATGTGTCGTCGTATCTCGAATACACTGCATCCACTCTACCGGAGTGGGAATTCGTGGCAGAACTGGCGCGGCGGGCGGGTTGTGGCGTGTTGCTGGACGTCAACAATATTTATGTCAACGCACACAATCATGGTTTCAATCCGTCAGTGTTTGTGCAGGCCATTCCCGTGGATCAGGTGCAGGAAATTCACCTCGCCGGTCACACGGTCAAAACCTTTCCCGAAGGGGTGTTGCTGATTGATACCCACGACCACCGGGTGTGTGACGAGGTTTGGGATGTGTACCGGGAAGCGGTGGAACGCTTCGGTGACGTGCCAGCATTGATCGAGTGGGACAGGGAACTGCCTGCGCTGAGTGTGCTGGTGGACGAAGCCCGGCTTGCCGATGATATTCGGGAGGTACGATGTGAGCGCATTGCATAAACAATTGCGCGAACAACAGCGGCAGTTCGCTAATGCGGTGCTGGGTGAAAACGATGCGCCCATGTGCGCGGAAATTCACGAAACACCAAGTGATCAAAATCGTTTCATCCCGCAACAAGGAGACTTCACTTCGCAACAAGGAGGCTTCACCTCCCAACAAAGAGGCTTCACCCCCGAACAAAGAGTACAAATTTATCGCAACAACAATTTTCTGGGCCTGCAATCCGCACTGGAGGCCGTGTACCCCGTCGTCAAAAAATTGCTGGGGGACGAATTTTTTAGCCACCTCGTCGGTAGCTACTCTCATCGTTATTTTTCTTTTAGCGGCAACGTGCATGACTACGGCAGCGGATTTTCCAATTTCGTAAAAACCTTTTCCGGGCTGGAATCGCTGCCCTATCTCACCGACGTTGCACGGCTGGAGTGGGCCTATCACGAGGTGTTCCACGCGACCGAATCCCGCGTGCTGAATATGGATGCCCTGGCGCGGTTGGGTCAGCAGTCTGCTGACACTTTACAGTTATCCGTTTCCATCGCCTGCCAGCGTGTGAGTTCGGCATTCCCTGTGCTGCGTATTTGGCAGGTGAACCAACAGACTGCCGGTGAGGGCAGTGATTCGCCGATTGATTTGGACGAAGGCCATGCGCGCCTGCTGGTGATTCGCTCCTCCGATCATGTGGAGATTCATCCCGTAGATGATGGCGTTTATGCGTTATTTTCCGCGTTGTCTCGCGGAAAGACCTTAACTGAGGCCTGCGGCCAGGCCCTGCAACAGGAGCCCGAATGCGATGTAAACGCGGCTTTACACTATCTCGTGGCCCATCGAATGGTAGTGGGATTCTCGGTTTAACCGCCGGTTGGAAACTCGCTCCGCAGCCAACAAATAACACAGGAGAGCAGCATGTCCACGCCCGCAGAAAGTACCTCGTCACCCTCCCTTATCGCCAGAGTCGGCGCGCTCGTCTGGCCCGTGTACGAAAAACTGAATCTGTTGGCCCCGGTGGGGGTGCTGGCATTGCGTCTGTGGGTGGGCTGGGTGTTTTTCCGATCCGGCCTTACCAAAATAAAATCCTGGGACTCCACGATTTACCTGTTTGAGTACGAATACTCCACGCCGTTTTTATCGCCGGAGTTTGCCGCCTATCTGGGCACGGCGGCAGAATTGGGGCTGCCGGTGTTTCTGGTGCTTGGTCTGGGGGGGCGTGCTGCCGCGCTGGCATTGTTTGCGTTCAACATCATGGCCGTGATTTCCTACCCAGATCTGAATGCGGTTGGTCTGCGTGACCACCAGGTATGGGGGCTGATGCTGCTGATTCCCCTGTTGCAGGGGCCGGGGAAACTGTCGGTGGACACATTGCTGTGCCGGTGGTTTTGCAAACGTCCGGGACCATCAGCGTAACGCCTGCACACACCGCAGGTACTGGGCCTCGTCCGGTGAGGCATTGTTTTGTTGCGCCTCCCACAGCGCGCGGCCCAGGCATTCCATCATTTGATGATCCGCTTCATGGCCGTCGCCGAATTTACCCAGCAGCGCCTGGTGGGCGGCACGAATACCCGCCGGTCGGTCGGTCGCCAGCTGCTCACGAATGGCGATGTGCATGCCCATGTGCATGAAGGGGTTGGATTCACCCAGCTCCGGCATAAAGTCCTTTGCCAGCGCCTCCTCTTTTTTTTCCAGCAAGGCGTGGTATTCCGGGTGCAGGCCGACAACCTCCGCAATCATCGCCTCCAGCGGTTGCAGCAGCTCACCGCTGCGCCGCTTGCGCCAGGCGTCGAGGTACATCTGTCGTAGTTGATCACGGTCCTGTCCAAACATTTATTCGTATACCTTCTTTTTGTATTCACACAAATCTTCAATCACGCAGGAGCCGCAGCGCGGCTTGCGGGCGACGCAGGTGTAACGCCCGTGCAGGATCAACCAGTGATGCGCGTCCAGTTTGAAATCATCCGGCACATATTTCAGCAGTTTTTTCTCCACCTCCAACACGGTTTTTCCCGGTGCCAGCCGGATGCGGTTGGCGATACGAAAAATATGCGTGTCCACGGCGATGGTGGGATGGCCGAAAGCCGTATTGAGGATCACATTGGCGGTTTTTCGCCCCACCCCTGGCAGAGCCTCCAGCGCCGCCCGGTCATCCGGCACCTGGCTACCATGTCGCTCGATGAGCAGGCGGCAGGTTTGAATAATATGCCTGGCCTTGCTATTGAACAGTCCAATGGTCTTGATGTATTCCTTCAGCCCGTCCTCGTCCAACGCCAGTATTGTCTCCGGCGTATTGGCCAGCGGAAACAGTTTCGCCGTGGCTTTGTTCACCCCCTTATCCGTCGCCTGCGCCGACAATGTCACCGCCACCAGCAGCTCGAACGGTGTGTCGTAGTGGAGTTCCGTGGTGGGGTCGGGGATGTGCTGTTGCAGGCGTTGAAAAATCTGCCGTCTTTTTTGTGGATTCATTGGCTATGTTTGCGTTGGAAGGTGCGACGACGGCTGGTAGGCATTTGCGGTGCAGCACTATTCTTGCAAAATTCCGGCGCCACGCCTAGCTCGCCGATACCGGTAGAAATTTAGCCGCAGGCTATTGCGTCTTTTTAATTGCAATGTTAAGGCAACTCCCGTTGTTTATTCACAGCAAAGGTAAAGACCCGCATTAAAGTGTGTGTTTTGTGATAAAGCTGCTCGCTAAGTCACTGATAGTTGGTTAACCTATTGAAAATAAAGATTAAAATAAATGATCAAAAAATAGACAATTTGAGTTTTCTCCCTATTTCGTTCGTTCCCCGAGGGTTTTCCACCTGTTTGTTCACAGAGTTATCCACAGGTTTTGTGGATAACGAGGGGAAAGTCCCCTGTCAACAATTAATGAGCGCAGCACCGCAGTCTGCGCAAAATCAGCGTGACAGGAAGAAAGAGCAAAAGTGTGACAGGCTTGGCAACCCTCAAATGTTCATTTGCGTCACAGTAGGGAAGGGCGGTGTTTATACA
>JAADHZ010000130.1 GCA_013151575.1 Gammaproteobacteria bacterium | reverse complement strand
ATGTTGGACTCGGGGCAGTGCACGACGTGGGCACCCCGGGTGGCGAGGTGGTCGATTTCTTCATCGGCGAGTTGAGTCATGTGCACGGCCACGAGCCGGGGTGATACCAGTCCCAGTGTCTCCAGGCGCTCCAGCGGACGCTGGCCGGTGTTGTCCTGTGCTTCGGCGACTTCATGTGCGGTTTCGTGCAGGTGTATGTGCACAGGGACATCCATTTCTTCGGCGTAAGTGATGACGCGCTTCAATGGTTCATCGGATACAGTGTACGGCGCGTGCGGCGCGAAGGCGGTGGTAATCAGCGGGTTGTGGCGAAAGTGATCGTGTACTTCGATACCCTTGCCCAGATACTCGTCAGCATTGGAAGCCCATGCGGTAGGGAAGTCGATAACGATAAGCCCCACCACGGCGCGCATGCCTGCGTTGTCGGCAACACGTGCGACTTCGTCGGGAAAAAAAAAAAGTACATGTCGTTGAAACAGGTGGTGCCGCCGCGCAGCATTTCGGCGATGGCCAGTTGTGTGCCGTCAGCGACGAATTCGGGACTGGTCCATTTTTCTTCTGCGGGCCAGATGTGATTTTGCAGCCATTCCATCAGCGGCAGATCATCGGCCAGGCCACGAAACAATGACATGGCAGCGTGGGTGTGAGCGTTGATCAAACCGGGGATGAGTGCGTGTTCATCCAGTTGATGTTCGGTTTCGGCGGTGTATTTTTGTCTGGCTTCGTTGCCGGGCAGCAGCTCCAGAATATGGCCTTCGTGCACGGCGATGGCATGGTGTTCCAGCACTTGGCCAGCGGGTTGTACGGGAATGATCCAGCGGGCGTGAATCAGGGTGTCAATGGGCTGAGGGGTATTTTTCATGGGCAGACCATAGCGGTTGCCCTGAGGGGCTGCAAGTCTGGCCATATTGACGAGGTATTGGAACTGGCCCGGGGAATACCCGGGCCAGCAATCATGACAACATCTATCAGTTGTTATGTTTTATTTTGACTTTCACCTTGCCGAAAGAAACGTGATAGAAAAATGACAGTGGTGGTGGCACATTAGTGGTCATTTCCGGGCCCGGTGCATCATGGAAAACCAGATGAAAGACCAGATCGTTCGGGAATGTTTGACCCTCGGATTTAAGCATCATGTTATAGAGTTCACCGGAGGTTGTGCGTACTGCGCCGTTGGCATCACGCACACCTTCGGAGATCATGGTGTGACCTGCCCACATGGGTGCGGGACCGTCAAAGGGATTGTCGAAAGGTTCTCCGTTAAGAGTGATTTTGGCCGGACCCCAGGTGGAAAGCAGGTTGAACAAAGTGGGAATGACTGGCCCGCCAGCTCCCGTGTCTCCGTGCAAATAAATGTTGGTGGTGACCGGGTCGCCCTTGATCTCCGTCAGCGAGCCAGGTGTTGATCCCATGCGTATTCCGGTAGGGTGAGATGGTGGGACAAACATTGTTTGTTTGTAAGTCCAGTGGCCGTATTCATCTTCCCAGTCGGCCTTGATGGTGCCGGTGTTGGCGGCGGGGTCAATTTCCAGTTTTGCATGGCCCCTGATGGGGGTGATTTCACTGCCTGACCAATCAAAAGAATCGACAGGTTCTGCGGGAACACCGTTGACGCTGTTGGCCACGGGACCCGTGACCCGGCGGATAAGGCGGGCACCACTGGCGCGCATGGAAATATGCGTACCGCTTTTTGCCTGGTGATGTTTGTTTGGACTGGCCACCGTTGTAGCCGTGAAAAATGTCGCTGCCAACGAAATTACCAGCCCGCTGACAAGAATGCCCGAGTGTGTTTGCTGCTTCATCTTCATTATATTCTCTCCTGATTGATATTTGTTTTTTTCGGCACGGGATGAGTTGCCAACCTGTAGACGACCATGAAGAGGGGATGTTACAGCCGGAATTTGAGATGAAGATGTTTGGGCTATGATGGGATTACACGATCGTTAAAAGCATTGGGGTTACAAGGTGGAGACACACACTTTTTTTCTTTATTTGCTGATTATTCTGCTAACAGCACGCATTTTTGCGGAACTGGCGGTCAGGTTGCAGGCACCTTCGGTGATCGGTGAGTTGCTGGCCGGTGTGGTACTGGGTCCCAGTCTGTTTGGCTGGCTGGAACCGGCTCAGGCGATTAAATTGATGGCGGAGATTGGCATCATTTTATTGCTGTTCGAGGTGGGGCTGGAAACTGACCTGAAACGCCTGGCACGTACTGGTGCGAAGTCTGTCGTGGTGGCTACAGCAGGTTTTGTTTTGCCGCTGGTGCTGGGTTTTTCGTTGAGTTATTGGGGGTTCGGGCTTTCTCTGCTGGTGTCTTTGTTCGTGGGTGGCACACTGACGGCGACCAGTATTGGTATCACTGTGCGTGTGCTTTCTGACCTGAAACGCCAGCAGGCACGAGAGGGGCAGATTGTGTTGGGGGCAGCAGTGCTGGATGACGTACTGGGCGTGGTGTTACTGGCATTGTTGTTTGAATTTTCTACAGGTGGTGGAATCAATTTTATTAATGTTGGCAAGGTGCTGATTTTTGTCGCCGCCTTTTTTGTGTTAGCTCCGTTAGCGGCCAAACTGATGTCGCTGGCGGTAAAGCGTGCCGATGCAGTGAGTAGTATTCCTGGTTTGATTCCAACAACAATTGTGTCGCTGGTGTTGTTCTTTGCCTGGTTGGCTTATGTCATTGGTGCACCGGAATTGTTGGGTGGTTTTGCTGCGGGGCTGGCGTTGTCCCGACGTTTCTTTTTACCTTTTGGTGCGGTGATTCATACTGATCCGGATTTTGCATCACGTATTGAAAAACAAATGCAGCCAATTGTTCAATTGTTTACGCCAATTTTTTTTGTGTATGTGGGGTTGTCGTTAAATCTTCGTGAAATTGACTGGGGTTCGCCTTTTATCTGGGTGTTTTCCTTGTCGTTGTTTGTAGCTGCTTTACTGGGCAAGTTGCTGGGTGCATTTTTTATTCGGGAATCATGGCCAACACGCTGGATGGTGGGTATGGCGATGATGCCACGTGGGGAAGTCGGGTTGATTTTTGCCGAACTGGGCAGGATAAGTGGTATTTTCGGTAATGAAATCTACGCCGGGGTGGTGATTGTGATTGCCCTGACGACCTTGCTGCCACCTTTTGTGATGAAATGGTATTTCGGGCGTTATGGGCGGCAACCGTTGCCGGATGAAGGCGGTGTTTAAAAGATGATTCCTTCGGAGTCTTCGTCGCGTATTATGTTGTGTCTTTTTTCAATTAACAGGAATTTTTGATAATGCCACAAGCCGATACTGTTCAGGCCATTTGCTGGAATAATAAACAATTACAGTTGCTGGATCAGCGTTTGCTGCCGCACAAAAAAGTGTGTCTGGAACTGGATGAAGCCTCCGCGGTGGCCGGGGCGATTCGAGATATGGTAGTGCGTGGCGCGCCGGCGATTGGTATTGCTGCCGCTTACGGCATTGTACTGGCAGCACGGGCGCGTTTTGCCGAATCCCCAACGAACTGGAAAACGCTGATTGAAACTGATTTGAAGATGCTTGCACAATCACGCCCCACCGCAGTGAATCTGTTTTGGGCCATTGAATACATGCGCGAAATTATCACCGGGCTGCAAGGTGACCCCGAACCTGTATTGCTGGCCGAGGCGAAGAAAATCCACGAAAACGATATTGCTGCCTGTCGGCGTATGGGCGAGCTGGGTGCAGCACTCATCGAACAACCTTGTGCCATTCTCACCCACTGCAACGCCGGGGCATTGGCTACTGGTGGTTACGGTACGGCACTGGGTGTGGTGCGCGCCGGTTTTGCGATGGGCAAAATCACGCATGTTTATGCTGACGAAACCCGCCCCTGGATGCAGGGCGCGAGGCTCACAGCCTGGGAAATGGTACAGGAAAATATTCCGGTCACGTTGCAGGTCGAAGGTGCAGCGGCGCATTTGATGCAGCAGGGTAATATCGACTGGGTGATTGTGGGATCAGATCGCATTGCGGCCAATGGCGACGTGGCCAACAAGATCGGTACCTATGGCCTGGCAATACTGGCAAGGTATCACGGGGTGAAATTTATGGTGGTTGCGCCGACTTCGACTGTGGATATGAATGTTGTCTGTGGTGAGGATATTCCCATTGAGCAGCGTGCTTCCGAAGAAGTGTTGTTCCTGACGGATCAGCCGATTGCCGCTGTGGGTGCGGTTGCGCGGAACCCGGCTTTCGACGTAACCCCGGCAGCACTGGTGGATGTCATTGTTACCGAGCGCGGTGTGGTACTGGCGCCGGATGCAGAGAAGATGGCTGCCATGATGGAAAATACCTGACTTTTAAACCTCAGGAATGGAAATTAAATAACTTTTATATTTTATTAATTTCCCGGAAGCGCTTTATATTGTCCGCCTTGAAAAGTATTTTTCACCACAGAGACCACAGAGACCACAGAGACCACAGAGACCACAGAGACCACAGAGACCACAGAGACCACAGAGACCACAGAGACCACAGAAAC